>CBDUOF010000077.1:0-16112 GCA_965368765.1 uncultured Anaerolineae bacterium
TCTAGCAGTTTAATCACTTCGCCCCGAATTTCCGCTTTGGGTACGGTGTTAAACCGTTCCATAGGACGGCCGATTTGCTGCCCCACGGTATAGGAAGGATTCATCGTGGAATCGGGATTTTGGAACACCATTTGCAGTTCCTGAATCAGCTTTTCGTTACGGGTTTCTAAGTCGCCAGTGATGTCGAAGCCCATAAATGTTGCCTCACCGCTGGTGCTGTCTTCCAAACCAATGAGCGTTTTGATAAGGGTACTTTTGCCGCAACCAGATTCGCCGACGACGCCCAGCGTTTTTCCCTTCTTTACGCTAAAAGTGGCATTCTCCACCGCTTTAACGTAGCGAGGCTCGCCAAAACCCATTACGTCACGCAGGGAGCTGCCCTTCACTTCATAATATTTCTGCAAATTTTGTACTTCGATCAGGGTTTCATTGCTGATAACCCGTTTACTCGGGTCGAGCGCGGGCTTTATATCTTCGGCCGGAATCCATTGGCTGGGGTCAATTTCTTCGGCAAAGTGGCAGCGCACGGCCGTTCCGTTTTCCATGATGCGTAATTTCGGCCGTTCATTGCGGCAGCGGTCCTGCACATAGTCACAACGTGGCCCATACATACAACCTGTGGGCCGACTATCTGGCGCAGGCACGCGTCCCCGAATGGGATAAAGGACGCTGTCCGCTTTGTCGGCGCCCAGCTTGGGCACGCAGCGAATCAGCCCTTGAGTGTACGGATGTTGCGGTGCTTTGAACAGTTGCTCAATCTCGGCGCGTTCTACCATTTCCCCGGCGTACATTACGCCGACGCGGGTGCACACGCGGGCGACCACGCCTAAATTATGCGTGATGTACATGATGGCGGTGTCAAAATCGCGCCGCAGCTCGGCAATCAGGTCTAAAACGGCCGCTTCCACCGTCACATCCAATGCCGTGGTTGGCTCATCCATAATCAGCAGGGCGGGATTGTTGAGCAAGGCCATGGCAATCACCACGCGCTGCTGCTGCCCGCCAGAAATCTGATGAGGATACCGCTTCATGACGTTGGCCGCATCAGGCATGTAGACTCGCTCCAACATTTCGATGCAGCGCGTGCCTGCTTCCTGGTCGCCAATGCCACGATGGACTGTGAGCACTTCCTTCATCTGGTTGCCCAGCGTCATTGAGGGATTCAAAGCCTGCATGGGGTCTTGAAAAACCATAGCAATCTGATCGCCGCGCAGATGTCGCAGCTCTTCACCGCTTTTGCCGACCAGTTCCTGCCCTTGAAACCGAATGCTGCCACGCTTCACATAGCCATTGGCACCTAAAAAGTTGACAATAGCCCAGGCCATGGTGCTTTTGCCACAGCCGGATTCCCCCACAATGCCAAACGATTCCCCACGACGAATCTCAAACGAGACGTTTTGCACGGCTTCAATTTCACCGCCACGTACCTTGTAGGCAACGGCCGTATCTTCTACCTTTAAGACCGAAGACTTTTTCTTATCTACCTTCCATTCCATTGCCATAGTCCTATTTTTGATACCGCGACAGCTCTTCTCGCAGCCCGTCTGCAAATAAATTGAGGCCAATTACCAGAGTGGCAATAGCCAAAGATGGCCAGATGACCGCCCACTGGCTGGAGAATATATTTTTACGTGCTTCATTAACCATATTGCCCCAGTCGGGGTCCGGCGGCGGCAGCCCCAAGCCTAAAAAGCCTAGCGTGCCAATGGCAAAGATGGCATAGCCTACGCGCAGCATAGCGTCTACCAGGATTGGCCCGCGGGCATTGGGCAAGATCTCCCGAAACATAATGAACCAGACGTTTTCACCGCGCGTTTCTGCAGCGCGAATGTAGTCGCGGGTTTTAATGTCCAGCGCCAAACTACGCACCAGTCGGGCAATGCCAGGCGCACCGGTTATGGTGATGGCTAAAATGACCACCAGATCCCCTTGCCCTAACGCCGCAATTACAACTAGATAAAGCACAATGACGGGGAAGGCAATCAGCGCATCTAAAAATTGCATAATGATCTGATCCCACCAGCCGCCTCGGTAGCCGGCATTCAGCCCCAACACTGCCCCCAAAATGAGCGAACCGATCACGCCCCAAATGGCAACCCCGCCGGGAATGGCGATGCCGCTTTCACCGGGTAGCCGGGTTTTGAGCAAGACGACCTGCGTGCCCTGCATCAGCCGGGAAAGAATATCTCGCCCTAAATGGTCGGTACCCAACCAGTTGACCGAATTGGGCGGCAAATTCTGGATAAAATCGGACGAATTGGGTTCGTAGGGGGTCCAAAACAGGGAGATAAAGCCCAGTAGGACCCAGAAGGCAACCATCGTCATGCCAATCGTTGCCACGCGAGATTCAAAGATGATGGAGACGCCTTGCCACATTTTTTGCCAGCGAGACGGCCGTTTTGCTTGTTGTGTTGTTGGTTGTGCCACAGCCATTTACGTTTTCTCCTCTACGCGTAACGAATCCGGGGATTTAGGAATGTGTAAGCCAAATCGCCCAGCAGACGAGTTGCCACGGCAATGGTTACCGTAATCATGGCAGCTGCTTCGACGGCGTTAAAGTCGCCAAAAATAGCTGCGTTGTAGATGTAGCTGCCCAGGCCGGGAAAGCCAAAAATCACCTCCACAACCACTATGCCACCCACCAGATAGTTGACGTGTAGCATAATAATGGTGATGGGTGCCATGAGCGCGTTGCGCACGGCATGACGCAAAACCACCCGTCGGAAAGGCATCCCTTTAATGATGGCTGTGCGAATGTAAGCCGTGTTCATCACTTCCACCATGCTGGCTCGTGTCATCCGGGTAATGTAGCCTAGCTCTACGGCCGTTAGCGTCAGCACCGGCAGCGCCAGCAGAGATGGATCCTGAAAAATAGCGTCGGCACTGGTAAAAATGGCCACGGCCTTAAACGGAGAGTCTGGCCAAACGTTCCTGAGCCAAATGCCCAGCGTGATAATAAGAAAAATACCGGTCACAAATTCGGGCGTGGCCGTGGCGCCCAGGCTGCTTATCGAAATTATTCGATCCAGCACCTTGCCTTCGTTGATGCCGGCCAAAATGCCCAGCAGCAAAGCCAGGGGCATCACCACAATAAAGGCAACTCCGGCCAGTACGGCCGTGTTGCGTACCCGAGGCCACAACGTCACCGCGACCGGGCGACCCGTTTGCAGCGATTCGCCAGCATCGCCGCGCAGCAGCCCTTTACGCAGGGGAATATATTGCACCGGGCCATCCCCTTCCTGGCGAAGTCCCGCCTTGGTGAGAACCCAAACTGTTTCGCCGCCACCTTGCCGCCATTTCACTGCCCGGTTGTTACTATCGACCCCCCAAAATGTTTCTGTGCCATCCGCTTCAGCGACCCATTCACCGCTGAAGGGCACTTCCATAGCCGAACCATCCGCCTGCCGCTGCAGCTCTAGTAAAACCCCATCTTCCATGCGCCATCGCGTGAGCTGTCCATTGACATCCGCCCACCATTCCTGCTCGCTGGTGGTCTCATTGGGAACCGCCACCAATTCATTGTTAACGACCTTTTCGGCACGCCAATCATTTCCTGCCAGCCAGTCAACATACCGCTGCCAGGCAGGTTGATCCAACCCCAGTTGAGCGCGATAGGAAGCCCGCTGCTCTGGCGTAGAAAAGACCCCTAAAATCTTGACCGTCACATCGCCACTGCCAACCTCCAGCAGAAAAAACAGTGCGACAGAAACAAGAAACATGGTCACGATTGTAGAAATAATGCTTCGGGTTAAAAAACGTGCCATTTTTCTCTTCCTTACAAGTTATGTGTGGATGCTTATGTTAGAGAGTTTCGGAGAATTAAGCGATTTCTGGAATTTCTTGAGGACATGGACCAAGGCGCATTGGGTAACGCAATGTCGGTTCATAAGTCGCCGCCGTAACGATCACCCCGCAGAATTCTTGAGCGTTTCGCAAAATGTCGGCTTGTTCATAGAACAAGCCGACATTTTGCACACCATTATTCTATTCGTCGATCCACACTTCGTAGAGCAAGTCGTAGGCTGTTGGATGTGATTGAATGCCCTGGAACTTCTCGTGGGTGATGTTCCACACGTTCTTCCAGAAACTGTTGCCAATGGGGCCGCGATCCTGCATGATTTGTTCGATTTCGGCCATGATGCCGCGCCGTGTTTCGACGTCCAGCGTTCCTTCTGCTTCACGGAGTTTGGTTTCAAACTCTTCATCGGTCCAGCGGGTTTCATTCCAGGCGCCGATTGCTTCAGAAATGTAGGCCAATGGCAGCACCATTGTGTCTAACGAACGGTGAGTCCAGGATGTAATCCCTAGATCAACCTCTGTCCAACGATCCCAATAGCCACCGGGTTCTGTGATGTCAAGCGTAATGTCGAAACCCGCGTCAGCGGCGGTTTCCTTTAGCGCTTGGGCTAGTTCTGGCTCGTTCTGATCGTTCTTTGTTGCCAGGGTAACCTTTAAGGGAAGTTCGATTCCCTTCTCTGCAGCATACTCCTCAAGCAAGGCACGGGCCCCCTCGGGATCATATTCCGGAATCGGCAGTTCTGCATAGGCTGGATGCACCGGAGCTACATGGGCATCGATTGAAAGGTCGCCCTCTCCAAAATAGGACAACTGCAAATTCTTGGCCCGATCCTGGCTCATCTTGAGTGCGGTGCGTACCCGATTGTCATCCCACGGTTCCAGGTCTACGCGCATGCGCAATACGAGGCATTGGGCTGTGCTGGCTGAATAGGTGCTTAGACCGGGGACATCTTTCAGGGCTTGCCAATCACCAGGGCGTGGATCGTACATTGAATCTACCTGCCCGGATTGCAGTGCAGCAACACCGGCATCTTTATCGGTAGAGACGTAGATGATTTCGTCGAGATATGGCAACGGATCGCCATCTTCGCCCATACGCCAATAATCTTCACGACGCTTAAAGATGGCCCGTTCCCCTTCCGCATACTCTTCCAGCGTAAAGGCGCCAGTGCCAATTGGCTGCTGTACGATGTCGCCTTCAAAGTCGCGGTGCAGGATGATGGCTGGGTAGTGGAACAGATGCTCTGGCACGCCAATGTTGGCCGTTTGCAAATGAAGCCGAATGTGATAATCATCCACTTTTTCTACATCTTCCATGCCACGCAGGTAGGAAAGCAGACCCAACATGGAGGAGCCCACATCCGGGTTGAGCCATTCGCCAAAGGTGAACATGACATCATCCGCAGTGAGTTCATCGCCATTGTTGAACTTAATGCCTTCTCTGAGATAGAGGTCCCAGGTTTTTACATCATCACTCGCTTCCCAACGATCCAGCAGGTAGGGACGGGTGATGTTGTCTGTGCCAGTTTCAGTGAGGTATTCACCAATTTGGCGCACGATGTTGGCGCCTTCCACCCAGGACAGGCGAGCCGGATGATCCAACAGCTGAAGCTGCATAGATTTTGTTAGGGTGCCGCCGCGTTTGGGGCCACCCGTGGCGACTTCGGCTTCGCTGCCGCTGTCAGTACTGCCGCCGGAATCGGCCGTTGTGTCGCCAGAATCCGTGGCTGGCTCATCTGTGGCTGCCCCGCCACAGGCTGCGGCAATGGTGGCAACGCCAGCAGACATTCCCAGCAGCGTTGCAAATCGCATGAACTCCCGACGGCTGATGCGCCCTTGCTCTAATTGTTCGTATGCATTTGGAATTGCGGGATGGACTTTTTCCATCTCTTCTTTAGATATTTTAGGTAAATTCACGGTTCTCCTCCAGAGAATTAATGATGTAAGACGATGTGCGAGTACGTGTGGTGTAAGGATAATGCGCGTTCTGTATTACAACAGTGAAGATCGATAAATCAGGGGGTTGCTGTGTCTATTGCTCGGCCTCACCTCCTTGTTATTTGGAAGGATATAGCTGCTTTATTTTGACGTGGTTGCGTCATAGCTTTACGGAAATGGGGGATAGGTTTCGCGGCGCGCCAATATTGGCACCGTGAAGAATGTGAGCGTGGTGAATCAAAGCAAGGATAAATTTGTGAATCGTGCAAAAGAGCCATGTCTGCCTATTTTTTGCCAAGCAAGCTGCTCTATTATTTAATGCGGGTTGTCGTTTCAATAGTAACAGTTGATTTTCTTCCCATTTGGACCCTTTGAATAATAGCATGATGTCGGATTGATGCCAAGTTATAATATATCAGTTGTATATCATAAGCATACGGCCGTACCCTGTTTGAAGCCCTCGTTCCTGGGCAAATCGTGCTGAGGAAATTGGCGGCCAATGCCTCCTGCCCTATTCAAACTAGCAGTGAGTATCCGCGCCTGATCGTGCGTCTCCCAACCGGTTGCATAAAAGTACGCAGCGACATGAATGAACCGAAATTGATTCACTTTTCGTCCAAATTGGACGGGAGATTGTTCGCGCTGTCGCCTATTCTTAACCTCACGGAAGAATGATGCGAGGCTGAGAGTCCGCGGCTAGCCGCGTATCTGTTCTGCGAAATCGGGTTTGTGTTAGAGCTGTTGCCCGTTGTGGCACAGCTCTAACGCGCCGGGTTTCCATGCTCTGTCAAGCAAATCACAGAAAGTTCATTGAAAAACGAAGCGCGATTTCTCTGTGATTTGCTCAAGTAATAATCAATTTTCCGCTCATTCTTATTCAAAGTTCTTTTTGGTTTTTACACAATAACCCCCCATGTGACCAGACAAATTGAGTTTCTGCCGCTGCCCTTTTTAAAAAAGTGGGACAGGACGGAATGTGCCTTTTCTATCTAAAGGAGGTGATTCGATGCGCCGCTAAGTTACGCCATGCCCGATGATGTGATGCGTCAATAACCCCAAGGCTGATTCGATAGATTACTAAACTACTTTACAAAATTCCATAACTATAATTGGAGGAGTTAATGTTTAAGATTAAAGCAAAGACTATATTGGTAACGGCCGTTTTACTCATAATGCTCTTGGCAGCCTGTACGCCACAAACTGAAGCGATCCCCATTGAGGTTACCCGCGTTGTGACAGAAACCGTCACGCTGGAGGGGCAAGCGGTTGAAGTGACCCGGATTGTCACGGAAACCATTGTGCAGGAACCGGAACCTGAGCCAGTCGCCGCTGTGCCCAAAGATTTAATTGTTTGTATCGGGCAGGAACCAGACTCGCTTTATACCTATGGCTCCAGCCTGCTGGCCTCCAGCACCATTCAGCATGCCTTGTTCGAGAGCGACATCACCAATCTCTCTTATGGTTATCAGGCACATGGTCTGGAAAGTTTGCCCAGTTTGGCCAATGGCGGCGCCGTCATTGCTGAGGTCGAGGTACAGGCTGGCGATACAGTTTTGAACACGGCTGGCGAAGTGGTCGCCCTGGCTGAAGGCGACGTTGTGCTAACAAGCAGCGATGAAGAAGAAGCATTTGACGGCACACCATTAATGATGAACCAATTGGTGGTTGATTTTACAATGAAGCCGCGTGTTTGGTCAGACGGCACGCCAGTCACGGCCGAAGATTCGGTGTGGAGTTTTGAAGTCGATGGCCATCCTGATACCCAAACGGGCAAATTCGTTATGGAGCGTACGGCCGTTTATGAAACCACTGGTGATTTAAGCACCCGCTGGATGGGCATTCCGGGCTTTATGGACTCGCAATATTTCACCAACTTCTGGGCGCCGCTGCCGCAGCACGCCTGGAGCCATCTTACCCCGGCGCAACTGATCACAGCCGAAGAATCCAGCCGTTTGCCCGTTGGCGATGGCCCTTTCAAAATGGTGGAATGGATAGCTGGCGACAGCATTCGGGTTGAGCGAAATGAGTATTATTATCGCGCAGATGAAGGCTTGCCCTATCTGGATAGCGTGACCTACAAATTCATTCCCGATACCAACCAATTGCTGGCCCAATTGCTGGGTGGTCAATGTGACATTGGCACACAAGACGGCGTGAACGAAAGTCAATCGCCTTTCTTAATTGAAGCAGAGGCAAATGGCTTGATCGTGCCTTACTTCCAAACCGGCACGGCGTTTGAGCATATCGACTTTGGCATTGATCCCTATGGCGATTATGCCGATTCCCGCCCAGACTGGTTTGAGGATGTGCGCGTGCGCCAGGCAATGCTCATGTGTACCAATCGGCAAAGCATGGTTGATTCGATTTTATACGGCCGTACCGAGGTCATTCACACCTACGTGCCCACCATCCATCCACTTTATCCCAGTGAAGGTCTCACCGAATGGCCCTATGATGTCGAAAGGGCCAATGCACTGCTAGATGAAGTCGGTTTTGTCGACACCGATGGAGATGGTCTGCGCGAATATTATGGCGATGGGGCAGAGGGCGGCGATCCAGGTTGGAATGGCACTACGTTTAGCGTCAATGCCCTGACGACCGTTGCCAACGACATGCGTCAGCAAATCATGCAGGTATTTAAGGAAAATATGAGCGACTGTGGCATTAATGTGGAGCTGGAATATCTGCCTGCAGGGGAATACTTTGCCGATGGCCCCGATGGGCCGTTGTTTGGTCGCCGTTTTGACCTGGGTTTGTTTGCCTGGCTCACGGGGGTAGACCCCAGCTGTGATCTCTTCCGCACGTCAAGCATCAGCGGCCCAGCGGAAGAAGGCTTTGGCGGCTGGGGCAATGTTAACGATACGGGCTGGTCGAATGACGCCTTTGATGCTGCCTGCACCCAGGCACTGAGCAATTTGCCGGGAACGGCCGAATATGAAGATGGCCACAAAGAAGCTCAGCGCATCTTCTCGCAGGAGGTGCCCATCTTGCCCGTTTTCCTGAGATTGAAAGTCGCAGCGGCTCGGCCCGGGGTCCTCAACTTTGGCGTCGATCCCACGGAAAACTCAGAACTTTGGAATATCTTCGAGATTGATCTGAGATGATCCAGCCTGGCTGCATTTCTGGACACACCTGCATCTAATAACCAATGGCAAATCCGCCAGACTCTGCTTCCGTGGGGTCTGGCGGTTTTTTCGCTTTACCGTGCCTGATTCGCTGCAAAATGACGGCATGAGCGGACCCGAATACAGTCGCTGAGTAGGGGGTGGAGGGTGTACCGTGTGCCACCCTGGTCCGTTTGTGCCTGTATCAAAGAGACGTTGTGCAGGGCGCGCAGCCGATCCTGAACCGTGTTGAGCGACTGTTGGCGCATGCGAGCAACGGCCGTATCGGTAAAAGAACGGCCGTCGAAAATTGCCAGGCTTGTCAAAAAATGCTGCAAGTCATGCGGCAGCCGTTCAAAGCCAGTAGCAAAAGACGCCTCAACGCTCAATCCTTCATACGTTAGCAACTGTCCCCGTTCTGCCTTCTGGTTTAAGCGAGCGAGAAAATCACTGATCTGCCAACCCGGCTCATAAGCCAGGCGACTGGCGGCAATAGCTATTGCCAGCGGTAAGTGGCCCAGGGCCTGGGCAATCTGTTGTGCCTGAATGGCTTCGTTGTCGCTTAACTTGCGCTGCAGAAGCTGCTCAAACAGCGCCTGTGCCGCCTGTGAGTCTGCCCCAAAGGGAGGAATTTCAAACCGCTGGCCGCCAATAGCCAACGCTAAATCTTGTCGCCGTGTCGTGATGACAACCGTTCCCTTGGGTGCAGCAGGTAACAGATCAACGATTTCGGCACTGCTTTGCACATCATCCAATACCAGCAGGAACTGCTTGTTTACCAATAATTGCCGCACCACTTTTGCCCGGCTAACCACATCTTTATAAGGCGACACATCTAGCCCGTAGCCATGCGCCATGGTGCCTAAGATTGACAGGCTGTTGGCTCGACTCGTTTCCGCCCACAGCACGCCATCTGGAAATGAGGCGCGCAGGCCATATGCCAATCGGGCGGCCAGGGCTGTTTTGCCAACCCCGCCCATGCCAATCAAACAAATGACTTTCCGAGGTATTTTAGCGAAAATAACGGCTTCAAGGCGGGCGATTAGAGCGGGTCGCTCAATATAGTAGGGTAGCTGAGGAATTGTTTGGAACGGCGCTGAGGATTCTATTGCATTTTGTGGCCAGCGTCTTTGCGGATAGGATAAGTGCCCTGCTGCCCGGAGCAGCATTTCCGTTTCGCTTTGGGTCAAGTGAAGAATTTGGGCCAGTTGGGATAAGTTTTCAGGGGATTGCGGCCGTTTGACCAACCCAGACAGCCAGCTCATGATGGTCGTTTTAGGAATGCCAGATAAGCGGGCGAGCTGCCCGGCGGTATATGCTGAGCGGGTTACATACTGCTGTAACACATCGGCAAACAGGAATGGCTCTGTCATAAGTCACCGAAATATACTATATATTTTTAAAGTATACAGTATATCATAAACAAGCAAAATGGTGACAATTTGGTGACACTAATTTGGTTAGGTCCATGATGGGTCCAGCACAATTATGTCTGCTGCCAGCCACTTGATTCGGCGCTCCAGACCTTTTTTATGAGGGCTTAGGTGCTATAATATCCCAATTGTTGACCAATCTTAACCACAAAACCCGTTCGTAAAATGCGAACAACAACGACGTGTATCTAATTATGATTGATGTATTACAAGAGGCTATCCTTTATGCCCAAACCCATCTTGCTGAATTGGGTGGTGCGCTGGGCGAACATTTGTTACTTGTTGGAATTGCTTTAGGCATTAGTATGTCTATATGTATTCCATTAGGCGTTTTGACCTCGCGCTCCGCTGCTGTGTCAACGGCCGTTATCAACTTTTTCAATGCGCTACGCGTTGTTCCCAGCATTGCTGTTTTATTCCTGGCAATTCCTTTTTGGGGTCTCTCTTTCACTTCTGCTGTTATTGCCCTCACTCTCCTGGCATTTCCACCTGTTTTGATTAACACTGACGCTGCCTATCGTACGATTGATCCGGCTGTCCGTGAGTCGGCTAAAGGAATGGGCATGACCACCGGGCAAATTCTGTGGCGCATTGAAACGCCATTGGCGTTGCCTGTTATTGTGGCTGGGATTCGTACGGCCGCAATTGAAGTCATTGCCAGTGCCACATTGGCTGCCTTCATTGGAGTCGGTGGTCTGGGTTTGTTTGTCGTGCGCGGGTTTGCCCTCTTTGACATCCCGATTTTGCTGGTTGGCGCGGTTCCGGTTGCCCTGCTGGCATTGATTGCAGAAATCTCGTTGGCTGGGATGCAGCGTAAGCTCCAATATCCAACCTAGTCATTAACCAAAATTCACATCAACCGAAGCAACCTTTAAAAATAAAGAGGATTATTCGTGGTGCCAAGTTCTCTAAAAATCGATTGCCTGCACGGTTTTAGGTCAAGTTGGTTTCTGCCGTGTACAAAAACGTAAGAATTGACGCCGAGATGTTGTCCAGTGAGTTGGCTTAGGAAAAAGCTACGTTTTTGGAAAAGCAATCTGACACGGATTGCCTATCTTTAGAAGAGAATAAGGAGAAAGTTGTTATGAAGAAGTTTTTTTGGACAGTTATTATTTTGGCAACAGCGGCCGTTTTAACCGCCTGTGGCGGCAGCGATTCCAAAACGATAACCGTGGCATCAAAAGATTTTACCGAGCAATTTATTCTGGGTGAGATGTATGCCCTGCTGCTGGAAGATGCTGGTTATACTGTTGACCGTAAACTTAATTTGGGCGGTACGCCCGTTACGCACCAGGCTTTGCTGGACGAAGAAATTGATGTCTACCCCGAATATACGGGTACGGGGTTGCTTACCGTTTTGCAGCTGGGCGTCATGAGCGATCCCGAGGCTGTTTATGATCAAGTAAAGGGTGATTATGCAGAGCAATTCTCATTGACCTGGCTAGAGCCCGCCCCAATGAACAATACGCAAGCTTTGGCCATGACAAGAGAACGCGCCAGCGACTTAGGCATCACGACGTTTTCAGATATGGTGGCGCATGCCGATGAGCTTATTCTCATCGCCCCGCCGGAGTTTGTTGAACGCGAAGATGGGATTCCCGGGTTGAAGCGTGTTTATGGCGATTTTGAATTCGCCGATACTTTAACAGTTGATCCTGGGCTGCGGTATCAGGCCCTGTTGAATGGCGAAGCTGATGTTGTCGTGGCGTTTGGAACGGACGGTGAGCTGGCTGCATTTGACCTGCTCACGCTGGAAGATGATCTGGGCTTATACCCACCTTACCAGGTCGCCCCCGTGGTTCGCCAGGCGGTGCTCGATGAGAATGGGGATATTGCCGATATTCTTAATGAGGTCGCCCCATTGCTGACAGATGCGACGATGCAGCGGCTAAACAATGAGGTCAGTGGAAACGGCCGTGAACCAGATGAGGTCGCCCGAGAGTTCCTTGTTGAGCAAGGCTTAATCAGCGAATAAAAATAACAATATGGGCACGCAACGATACTCAACAGCGTTCAACGAGTAAAATCAAGCTGAGTATCGTTGCGTGAAAATTTATGAGCGCTATTCGCTTTGAAAATATTACTAAACAGTTTCAAAATACCGCCCGCCCGTCAGTCGATCATGTAAGCTGTGACATTGAAGAAGGGAGTTTTGTTATTTTGTTAGGGCCATCTGGCTGTGGCAAAACAACCTTGCTCAAGATGGTAAACCGTTTGTATGAACCCACTTCTGGCTCAATTTATGTGGGCGACCAGGAGATTCGTCAGATAGACGCAACGACATTGCGTCGTCGGATTGGGTATGTCATTCAGCAAATTGGGCTGTTTCCTCATATGACGGTAGCCCAAAATGTGGGCATCGTGCCCGATTTGTTGGACTGGTCCCCAGAAAAGATTGCCGAACGTGTCGATGAGTTGCTGACGCTAGTGGAGTTACCTCCAGAAGAATACCGAGATCGCTATCCGTCTCAGATGTCTGGCGGGCAGCGGCAGCGAGTTGGCGTGGCGCGAGCTCTTGCTGGTGATCCGGACGTGATTTTAATGGATGAGCCCTTTGGCGCCATTGATGCCATTACCCGCATGGGGCTGCAAAATGAGATGCTAAAGCTGCAGCGTAAGCTCAAGAAAACCATCTTGTTTGTAACCCATGATGTGGAAGAGGCACTCCGACTGGCAGATAAGATTGTTGTGATGAAAGACGGCCGTATCGTTCAATACGACACCCCCCTCAATATTCTTGGGCAGCCAGCCAACCAATTTGTGTATAATTTGGTGGGCGCCGATGATATTGTGCGCCAGCTTAGCCTGGTTCGAGTCGAACTGGCCATGGAACCCCTCCCCGACAGTTTTGTGTCTAATGGACAACCCACCATCGCTTGCGATGACAACCTGCGGCACGCTCTCTCTTTGCTTTTAGGTTCACAAACGCCCACATTAACTGTTACTGATGAAGGCGTTCCGGTTGGCGTATTGACGCTTCGTGGTATTCAATCTTACCAAGAGTAACTTATGGAATATATCCTCAACCGTCCAGATATTATCCTGCAGCTCATTGGGCAACATCTGTTCATGACGGTTTTTGCTTTGCTGATCTCTACAGCCATTGCGCTGCCGCTGAGCCTCTTGCTGCTGCGCTCCGAGCGATTGGCGACAGTAATTCTTGGCATATTAGGTATTTTTTATACGGTTCCTAGCATAGTAATGCTGATCTTGCTGCTGCCATTTTTTGGCTTGAATCAAAACTCGGTGATCGTTGCACTCGTTATTTACACGCAAATAATATTGGTTCGTAATATGATGATTGGCTTGCAAGGTGTGTCTCCAACCACTTTGGAGGCGGCTAAAGGCGTGGGGATGAGTGCCTGGCAGCGCTGGTACCGCGTTCAGTTGCCTTTGGCTTTGCCTGTCATTTTAGCCGGGGTGCGTTTGGCCACCATTGTGGCGATTTCAATAGCAACAATTGGGGCAAAGTTTGGGGCAGGCGGTCTGGGCACGCTTTTGTTTGATGGTATCGCTCAAAATCGATACGATAAGATTGTTGCCGGTGCGGTGGTTGTTGCCTTACTGGCACTCATCCTTAATCGTTTGTTGATTGCTGCCGAGAATTATTTTGATACGCTGAAGCGAATTGGGTTGCAGAGCAGCTAGCGTCATTCGTAACTGCCTGGCCCTGGCACGGATGGATTGAACAATAATGCTTAGGAAAATTGGATCCCTCATTTTTTGGGTTGGCTTGCTTGCTCTGATGACTCTCCTTGCCGCTTGCGCTGAGGCTGGCGAACGGCCGTTACCCACCCTTGTTCCCACGCTCCCGGTCGCTACGGCCACAGCGTCGCCGGGAATCGCCCCCACATTTACGCCGGAAGCAACGGGTGGTGTTGTGCCTACGGCAACACCCTTTCCCACCACAACCCCTGTACCCACGACGGCCCCCACCCAGGCTGCTTTGCTGCTGCTTGCTGGCCCGGACGATTTTGGCCTGGCGCGTAATCCGCTGACGGGCGAATTAGTCGCAGAGCCAGAGAATTTATTACGACGGCCGTTAGCTATTAAAGTGTCTAACAGCCCGCCGCAGTATGCCCGCCCCCAAAATGGACTGAGCCAGGCAGATTTGGTCTTTGAACACGTGACCGAGGCAGACATTACGCGGTTTACGGCCGTTTTTTACAGCCAAACGCCTCCCGATATTGGCCCCGTGCGCAGTGCTCGCCTCATCGATAAAGAACTGCCAGCGATGTTTGACGCCGCCCTGGCCATGTCCGGGGCCCATCCGGTGGTATCACAGCGGCTGCACAGTTCCGACATTGGTGACCGTATCTTACGCTCGCATGAAACAGGCTTTTACCGCACTGGGGAAGACAAGCCGTGGGAACATACGCTGCATGCCGATCCGGCAGGGTTGTGGCAGGCTTTAGCGGCGCATGGTGAGGATCGTCCGCCTGAATTTACTGCCTGGATGACCTTTAGCAATCAGCTGCCGGCGGATGGAACGCCCGCCAGCCGGGTGCAAATAGCCTACGATACCTACACCCTGGTTGAATGGCGCTACGACGCAGCTATCGGCCGTTTCTTGCGCTGGGCCGATGGCGAGCCGACCGTTGATGCCAATAATGGTGAGCAAATTAGTGCGGCGAACGTGATTCTGTTAACGGCCGTTCATGAACGCGACAAATCAATTTGCCTGACCCACCAAGATGGCGTTTGCTCTGACTGGCCACTGGAAATCCAGATTTGGGGCGAAGGAGACGCCATCATACTGCGTGATGGTAAACAGTATCCCGTGACGTGGCTGCGCCATAATCGTAGTGATATGTTTACCTTTGTCGATGCCGACGGCAATGCCGTGCCGCTGCAAATTGGTAACAGCTGGTTCCAAATTTTGCCCCATTACTACGCCAACCCCGTAACAATTGACCCATAAGTAATTGAGTCATTGGGCACGTGGCATTTTGCCTAATTGCCCAATGACGCACTTGCTAATTAATCATGTTCCCACGCCTCAAACAGCAGCTTCTTTCCGTTTCCCCCTGGCAGCGCACGCTTTACATCATGTTCATAGCTCAACTGTTGACGGCCGTTGGTTTTTCCGTCATCTTCCCCTTCTTGTCACTTTACGTCACTGAATTGGGCAGTCGGGGCGCTTTGAGTCTGGAGTTCTTGGCCGGAGCCGTATTTTCGGCACAGGCCCTCACCATGATGATTGCCTCGCCGCTTTGGGGCGCTGTGGCAGACAGATACGGCCGTAAACTGATGGTGCAGCGCGCCATGTTTGGTGGTGCCATTGTTATGCTGCTGATGGGCTTTGTCCGCTCTGGGGAAGAGCTGGTGCTGCTTCGGGCACTGCAAGGGATGATCACCGGCACGGTCGCTGCTGCCAATGCGCTGGTTGCCTCAGTCGCCCCGCGACAGCGCAGCGGCTACGCCATGGGTCTGCTGCAAATGGGCCAGACTACCGGCATCGCCATCGGGCCACTCATTGGTGGCGTCCTGGCCGACGCTTTTGGCTACCGGCAAACGTTTATTCTGACCGCTGTGCTGCTGCTCACCGGCGGTATTCTGGTCTTTTTTGGCGTGGAAGAAAAATTCACGCCTCAGGTCAGGGATGCCACCATCAAGCGTTCATTCTTGGCCGATTGGCGGCATGTCTTCCAGGCAGAAGGGGTGATTTTGGCCTACACGCTCCGCTTTTTGGCCAACCTGGGGCGGGTGATGCTGACGCCGTTTGCCCCGCTGTTTATTGCCACACTGCTGGTGGACAGTCACCGACTGAACACAATTACTGGATTGGTCATTGGCGTGTCGGCCGGAGCGGGAACGATTACGGCCGTTTATCTCGGTC
>CBDUOF010000078.1:0-15979 GCA_965368765.1 uncultured Anaerolineae bacterium
ATCCCGGTAGCGGCAAATGAGGCTGCCCCGGTTGTGAGCCTCATACAGGGTTTGCAGCGTTGGCCAATCTGCTTCAGTGGCAGGGCGAATTGTATAGGCTTCGTCATCGACGGCTTTATCATTACCGGGGCGCTCCCACAAAAAGTCACGCCCGCCGCCCAGATCGAGCGCCATGCCGTAACCAAACTGGCGATAATACCAGGGGATACCGGTGATTGCCTGTACCAGCTCGCCTCGGGCAGCGCTTTTGGCGTGGATAGCTTCAAACTGGTGGCGCACAAGGCCGCGCCGCCGGTAGGCCGCGTCGGTGGCGACCAGTTCGGGCCGCCCAACAGGCAGCGACACGCCATCATAAAGCCAGGTTTGCGAGATGAGATTCATGCTAGAGACGATTTTGCCGCCGTCATTTTCATCAACGACCACGGTAAAATCACTGGCGCCGGTGGTGGGATGATCGCCGCGCATTAAATCTTCGGTCCAGCGTGCCAGCCATGTCTCTGGTTCTTTGGGATTATCGCTGTGAATGCGCACGTTAAAAGCGCCGAGTTCATCAGCGTCGGCTGGTGTCGCCCATCGTAAAACGAGGCCATCACCGACGCGTTTGGGTAAGTCAAACTGGGTGGTCATTGCTTTCTCCATAAGTGTTGACTGGGGCAGCCTGCTGCGAAGTCGCTAGGATTTTATGATTGACGCCGTTGAGCACAAGGCCTATTTTGGAGACTATTGATTGAAACGGCCGTCTTGCTTCCGAAACACCGCGTCACCTTGGAAATGGCAGTCATCCTGGACCCGTTCGCGGTGCTGGGGCAGGCTGTTGGCTGGCTCTTCACCAGGGTGAAACCAGGCAAAGGCGGCGGCTTCTGGGCCCGGGGTGAGCTGCCCATTCACAATCTCTGCACTGAAGTTAAAGGTAAGATTGGCTTCGTTGGTGTAGCTGTTGACGCTGGTAAGGTGATGCAGGCGAACCTGACAGCCGGTTTCCTCATGCGTTTCGCGAACGGCCGTTTGCCAGGGAGGCTCTTCATGTTCTGCACCGCCGCCCGGCAAATTCCATAAGTCCCTATCTGTTCGCTTAATCCACAGCACGGCGCCTGCCCGGTTGCGAATAATGGTAAACGCGCCCATGCGCCAGCTTTCCGGTTCGGGCCAGGCGGGCTGTCCCCTGCGGCGTCGCCGCCAGCGCTGGATAGGGAAGAGAATGCGTCCCAAGACCTTTTTGCCTGCTTTTTGCGTCAGCGTCATTGGTTGGGTAAGCCAGACGGGCGGCTTATCGTGATGGGCTAAACTGTGACGAATGCGCTGCCGATGCATTGGCAGCATCCGACCGGGCAGGCTGTCTGGCGCTACGAAAGTCACCGTTGGCGACTCCTCGGAGGTTTGCAGCGTGCCGCCCAGCAGTTCACAGCGAAAATAGAAAGAGAGGTAGGCGTGGGGTTCGTTGGGCCAATGGTAAAGGCCGATGAGTTGAGACGGCCGTACTCGCAGTCCCGTTTCTTCGAAGGTTTCGCGAACGGCCGCTTCTGTTGGCAGTTCGCCGGCGTCCAATCCACCGCCCGGCACATCAAACGTGCGAATATCATGCCGCTCTATCAAAAGCAGCTGCCCTTCGTCGTTTGTTACAATCGTGCTGGCTGTCAGGCGCATAATGTTTCTGAGATCGGCGACTGGAGAGGTGGAATAGGCTGCTGTAAAGGTCCCTTTGCGCTTTTCATTACTCGTCGCGAACCATTTTTGTGGCGATCCGATTATGTTTTTCCAAATGGGGAGGCAAATCAATCGTGGTCAACCGTCCCTTGTCTACCACAACCTTGCCATTAATAACCGAATAATCTACGGTTGGCGGCTGGCAAAGCAGCACCGCCGCTACCGGATCGTGCAGTGCGCCGGCAAAGGCGAGCTGGTGTAGATTCAAGGCAATAAAGTCGGCGCTCATGCCGGGCGCCAGATAACCGATGTCATCCCGTCCTAAAACGGCCGCACTCCCCCGTGTGCCCAGTTCCAACGCCTGCCGCGCTGTCATGGCGTCTGGCCGACCGCCAAATCCGCCCCGTCCGCCAGGTGCTTCGCTCAAATAGCGGTCTGGCGCTACGCGCTGCAGCAGCATGGCCTGCCTGGCTTCTGCCAGCAGGTGACCGCCATCATTAGAAGCCGAGCCATCGACCCCTAAACCAACGGGCACGCCTGCCTCGCGCCAGGCCAAAAGAGGCGCAATGCCGCTGGCCAGCCGCATGTTGCTGTTGGGGCAGTGAGCCACGCCTGTTTTTGTTTTACCGAATAGGTCAATCTCGGGTTGGCTCATGTGGACGCAGTGGGCGTGCCATACATCGTCCCCGGTCCAGCCTAGCGATTCCACATAGGGAACCGGACGCAGCCCAAACGTTTCCAGACAAAATGCCTCCTCTTCCAACGTTTCGGCCAGATGGGTGTGCAGCCGTACGCCGTAAGTCCGGGCCATGTTGGCCGACTCGCGCATCAGATCGGCCGTTACCGAAAAGGGCGAGCAGGGGGCCAACACTACCCGCATCATGGCGTGGCGGCTGGCATCGTGGTATGTCTCAATGAGGCGTTGGCTGTCTTTCAGAATGAACGCCTCGTCTTCGGTAACGCGGTCTGGCGGCAGGCCGCCGTCGCTTTCGCCCAGCGACATGGAGCCGCGCGCCGCGTGGAAACGTACCCCAATTTCCTGTGCCGCCCGAATTTGACTGTCCAGGGTACAGTCGTTGGGGAAAATGTAGAGATGGTCGCTGCTGGTGGTGCAGCCGGATAGGGCCAGTTCAGCCAGACCCGTGATGGTGCTCACGTAAATCGCCTCATCGCTGAGATTGGCCCAAATGGGGTAAAGGGTGGTGAGCCAGTCGAATAAATTGTTGTTCTGAGCCAAGGCGCGGGTAAGGCTCTGGTACAAATGATGATGGGTGTTCACTAGGCCGGGCAGCACAATGTGGCCGCTTAAATCAAGGACAGTATCGGCCGTTTCTGGCAGTTCTGTGGTTAACCCTACCTGTTCAATGATGTTATCGCGAATATACAGCCCGCCATTGGCAATTTCGCGCCGCGCGTCATCCATTGTGACAAGAACGGCCGTGTTCTTAACCAATAATGTACCCATGAAAACCTCCAAAGCTTAATTGAACTGTTGATGTTCGGTGACATTTGTTACTGGATATGGTTTGAATTGTAATCTAAAATCTTAGGAACGGTAGCGTTTAGAAATAAGAAAACGATTGACCAGTTCTAGCCTAACTTGTCATAACATCCCTACAAATGAGCGAGGATTTCGTACGTATGTTTACGTCAGCAAGAATTAAGCGAACAATCACCCTGCTGCTTGTCTTAATGTTTCTCGTAGTGACTTTATCAACCATCACACAGCCCGCTCCCGTTCTGGCTGGTTCATCTTCAATATGGTCAGCGCCGGTAGAAATTGAAAATATTGATACGGCCGTTGCCGTAACGCGCTCACAAGATGGCTCAGTGCATGTGATTGGCGTGCAAAATTCTCTTACAGCTTCAATTGTATATACCAAGCTGGCGCCTGGCGCATTTGGGTGGAGCATCCCCGAATCAGTTGGTACAACCAATACTGGTGGCGGTGTGCGGAATTTTGACGTCGTTGTTACCTCGGATGGGCGTGTCCATGTTGTTTGGGATGTCGCTGAATTTAATCAACGATGGGTGCAGTATGCAGTTCGAGGAACAAGTGGAAATTGGTCAATCCCTGAAACCTTGTCCGAAACCGCTTGCGATGCCAACCAGGTCTCTATTGTGCTCAGTTCCCAAGGGAAAATATATGTAAATTGGTGGGTCAGCGTATGCTCGGCTGGCTTTTTCACCCGCTATCAGGATGAAAACGAGATGTGGTTACCAGCAGTGCAGGTGGACGCCGGGAGTGGCTACCCATCACAACAACAAACGTTGGTAGATGCATCTGGGAATGTTCATTACTTTTGGAATGACATTTCTGGTACACCGACAGTTGGTGGTGTTTACCACCGATTGTTGTCAAGTGCCGGTGCTTGGCAGCCCGCAACGAAGGTTTCTCATGATTTATTTGCAACTTCCGCCTGGACAAACACGTTTCAAGCAGCCATTCAGGGGGGTGACGTATATTTAGTTTGGCGACAATACTTGAGTTCTGGAGGCGATACCCAGCTGTTTTCCGCCATTAGGAACGCGGGTGTATGGTCTGCTGCACAATCGATTGAAAACACCTTAAACTCAACCCCTGGGTTTTTGGGCATTGAAGGAACTGATTGGTTTGTTATAGACAAAAGTGGTGGTCTGCTGCGCTTGTTGACCCGAAGTGATATGGGGGCATGGACTGTGGATGCGCCAGCTTGGGCAAGTAGTAATGGGATTACGGCCGTTACAGCCCCCGACAAATCCATGCATCTCATCTTGGACGCCAGCAGTTTGATATATCGTTATCGTGATCCGATGGGCGTATGGGCTGACGCGGTAGTGCTCGATGATTCAGCTTCTACTATTCTTGAAGAGGCAATTCCTTACCAGTATGATCTTGTTTGGGAGAGTGCCGCCGGAATCTTTTATAGTCATGGTTCTTATACCGCGTCTGGCGCGCTTTTCCTGCCAATGATTATGAATCCATAATTGAATGCTTGTCGTTGCAACGTTTTCCTACTTCCACCCTTCGGAGTGAGCTTGGCAAGGAACCGTCCAGTGGTATAATTACGCGCTTGCTGGGGATGTGGCGGAATTGGCAGACGCGCATGACTTAGAATCATGTGCCGCAAGGCGTGTGGGTTCAAGTCCCTCCATCCCCACTTTTTTTAAGAAACAAAGAGCGTTGCTACCTAAGCAACGCTCCTTTCTTTTTCTAATTGATTTATATTTGTAACTATACATGTGTCAGACTCGTAGGCGGAAGCCTACGGAGGCGACTGTCCCCTTTTTAGTGGGGAAGATTTCTGCCTTTTGCAAGAGCGGCATCCCGGTTTGAACGCGTCCCATAAAGACACCTGAATAATTACGTACTTTTTTGAGAGGTAGCTCGTGACCCTAAATATTCAGACAGAACAAGATGATCAACGACAGCTTTTGATGACGATTGAAGTCCCGGAAGATCGTGTCGAAAAGCAGATGCGGCAAACCGCCCGTAAACTTGCCCACGAAGTCAATATCCCTGGCTTTCGCAAAGGTAAAGTGCCATACCCTGTGCTGCTAAAACGGCTGGGGCGAGATGCCCTGCGTACCGAAGCAGTTGAGGATATGTTGCAAACTGTATTCACCGAAGCGTTGGATGAAGTGGATCCAGAGATCTACGCTCCGGCTAACTTTGATGATATGGAAATGGAGCCGCTGGTGCTCAAATTTACCATACCGCTTACGCCGGAGGTGACGCTGGGCGAATACCGCGAGTTGCGTAAGGAAATTGAAACCGTTGAAATTACCGAAGAAGCGATTGCTGAAGCATTGGAGCGGATTCAGGCACAGCACCAGGTATTAGAAGACGCTGAACGGGCGGTAGCCCTTACCGACATGGTTACTTTGAGCGGCAAGGGCGAATTGGTTCCATCCGAAGAAGCTGACGATGCAGCCAGCGAAGATGAAACAGAAACGGCCGAATCTGACGATGATGGCGAAATTGAAGACAGTGAACCAGCCACCGACGACCCTGAAGACAACGTGATTTTCAACAGCGAAAGCGTGGACCTGGTTATGGAAGCGAAGCAAATCTTCTGGGGCGAAGCGTTTGTCAACAACATTGTTGGCATGTCGGTGGGTGAAGAGAAGACGTTTAACATCACCTTTCCCGAAGACTTTGAAGAAGAAGAGTTGGCTGGACGTGAGGCAACTTTCACCGTTAACGTCCTCAACGTGCGCAGTCGCACGTTGCCAGCGCTAGACGATGAACTGGCTAAACTGGAAGGCACTTTTGAAACCCTGGATGAACTCCGCGATTCTATTCGGGAAGAGCTACAAAACAATGCCGAAAGCGAAGCCAAAAACGCTTTGATTGAAGCGATGATTGATGATTTGCTTGAAGACGCGACCCTGATCTACCCGCCAGCGGCCGTTGAGACCGAGATCGATAGCATGATGGAGAATTTTAAAAATCAGGTCACGCGCTCTGGCTGGAGCTGGGAAGATTTCTTGCAGCTACAAAATAGCCAGGAAGAACAACTGCGCGAAAACTTCCGCGGCGGGGCTGAAGAACAGCTCAAACGACAGTTGGCGCTACGCCAATTTATCTTTGATGAAAAATTGCGCGTGAATGAGGAAGATATCGAGGCAGCAATTGACAAGCGGGTCAGCCAGTTTGGTGACAATGAAGCCTTACTGGGCGGGATGCGTGACTACTATCGCAGCGGCCCGGGGTTTGACATGTTAAGCAGCGAAGTGTTGATGGATAAAGCCTACGAACGCATCGAAGCCGTTTTGAGCGGCAATGCACCCGATCTGGCTGAGTTGGAAGCTAAGGCAGAAGCGGCCGAATCAGACGACGATGCCGCAGAATCGGTTGACGAAGACGAAGCAGATGCTGTTGTCGAGACTGAGGCAGACAGTTCCGCAGCAGCTGAATCTGAGCAAATTGAAGCTGAAGCTGAAGCGATTGAAGAAGCTGGCACAGAATAACGTAAATCTAACGGTATCGGGTTACTGTTTGCCAGACAGATTGCGATGACTGAAAATGTAAAGCGTCGCGCAATTAGATAGAGGTAAACGTTTTCTTCTCATACCGTTACGTTTAGACGTTTGCTTCTGAACTAAACTTCAGCAACAACTATCAGGTTTTTAGGAGACAATCACCTCATGATGAATTTACCAACATCGCTTGTCCCCATGGTCATCGAATCAAACGGCCGTGGCGAGCGTGCTTATGACATTTTCTCTTTGCTGCTAAAAGAACGCATTATTATGCTGGGAACCCCCATTAATGATCAGATTGCGAATTTGATTGTGGCTCAGCTGCTCTTTTTGGCACGTGAGGATTCCAGTAAGCCTATCAGCATGTACATTAATAGTCCGGGCGGACAGGTCTACTCTGGCATGGCCATTTACGATACCATGCAGCAAATTGAATGCCCTGTTTCTACAGTGGCAGTCGGTTTTACCGCCAGCTTTGGCACCGTGCTGCTAACGGCCGGGGCCAAAGGGATGCGCTATGCTTTACCAAATGCCACTATCCACATGCACCAACCGCTGGGCGGGGCACAAGGCCAGGCATCTGACATTGCGATTCAAGCGCAGGAAATTTTGCGCTTACGCACCTCACTTACCGGTATTCTGGCAAAGCATACGGGTCAGACGATTGAGCGTATTGAAGAGGATACGGATCGGGATATCTATATGGGCGCCGAGCAAGCAATGGAATACGGTTTGGTAGATCAGGTATTGGCCGACAAGGTGTTGGCAGATTAGACGTAATTGCTCAATTGAGTATTGAATTGGAAACGGCCGTTATCCGCCAGGGTAACGGCCGTTTTTTGTGCCGCAGAAAGTGAATGCCTGGGCCCACTACTTGCTATTGTGTTCTACACTCCTTATAATCCCAATGTTCTGTAGAAATCGATCAATTTTCACTTTTATGTAAAATTAATGATGGTTTGAATTAAGTAGCTTACAAAATTCTTGCGTCTACCACACTGAACTGAGGCTAGGTGAGGACAATATGACAGGTTCTCATAAGAAACGTTTTAACCGAGCAGTAATGATTTTGATCAGCTTTGCAATTGTAACCCTGGCAATTGCTGCTTTTTATCAACTTGTTCGGCTCACAGATTCGTTGCAGGCGCAAACCTTGCCCGCATTTAGCTTGAGCAATGGGAATTTAACCGTTTCTGAAGGTGTAGGGACGGCAACGCTTAATGTTAATATCAGTATGGCGCCGACGGAGGTTGTGACAGTTAGTTACTCAACGGCTAACGGTACGGCCGTCGCTGTTTCAGACTATATTGCGGTTTCTGGCATTATTACGTTTGGGGTTAACGACACCACCCCTAAACCGATTGATATTACAATTGTGGATGATACGGCCGTTGAGAGCACCCAATCTTTTTTGCTCCAGCTTTCCAACCCCGTCAGTGGCACCCTGGCGTCGCCCAGCGTCGCATCCATCAATATTACCGATAACGACTCAGGGGCCACGCCGACTCCCCAAATTTTTGCCGATCCCCTGGAGCCAAATAACAGTTTTCCTGAAGCCACGGAAACGGCCGCAGACGCCGCAGACCTTTGCAATCTCACGTTTTATCCTCCTGGAGATCAGGATTTCTTCCGCTGGTGGGGCAAAGCGGGCATTACCTACATCGTAGGCACCTCGAACTTAACGGCTGGCCTAGACAGTGTGCTAGACGTATACAATGGCAATCAGACGCTCATCGCCAGCAATGATGATGTTGCTCCGGGCCTGTTCCGCTCAGAAGTGCGATTTACCGCCAGCGCCGACGGATATTACTATGCACGGGTAACAAACAAGACGCCGATTGACCCGGTAAATAAACTATACTGCTTCGACGTCGATTCAACCGTCTCAGATACCCCAACGCCGCCAGCCGGGTTCCCCGATGATGCGGATATATGTGAGTTCAACAGTAATATAGAAAATGCTTGTTTGATTGTGAACGGCGAAACCAAAAGCAAGATGAATTTTGTGCCCACTTTAGGCAGTTCGCGCGACACGGACATTTACAAAATGTGGATCAAGCCGGGCATCTTTTATACCTGCGAAACCGTTATCCCTGCTACTTCGGCGGCAGATACCAACATGATTTTTTGGGATAATAATGGCAACGTTTTTAATCCCTGGCTGGGGAATGATGACAAAGTGCCTGGCGGCCTTGATTTTGGGAGTAAGGTAAGCTATTTGGCCACTTACACTGGCTGGCTTTTCATTGTGGTCGGTCCGGTGAACGAGCCGCCTATTGATGAAGCAGCTTTACATGAATATGATTTGACCTGTACGGCCGTTCAATCTACACCCACGCCCACGCCGTTTCCCACCAGTTCTGGTGGTGGTGGTGGCGGCTTTATTGCCAGTGCGACACCGCAGGCAACCGTGGCTTTCCCAACAGCCTTCCCCACGCCAACGCCTATCGATTTCAGCCAATTCTTTACGCCTACCCCAGCGCCCCCTCCGGTGGTGCAGTTCCAGCCGTTGCCAACGTCAACGCCAGTGGGCGGCGGCACGCAAGCCGCGACTATCAATGTGACGCTCTATTACGATAGCAACAACAATTTCTTACCCGAGCTAACAGAGGGCATTGTGAATGCCGCTGTGGCACTTTATGATAACGGCACAGGAGAATTGATCTCATTTGGCCATACCAATGAAACGGGCGTGGCTCGGTTTACGGCCGTAAATGCCGTCGGTGCCGTGCGTGTCGTTGTCCCTTTCCTAAACTATAGTCAGGTGGTGCTGGGTGGTAATGCCGAAATTCTTGTGCGGGTTGCACCACAACCATTGCCCATCGGGATTCCATAAAACGTCTAGTTGGGTTTGCCAGGCTTGTGTACCCTGACAAACCTTTTTCATGAAAGAAAGGTTTTTCTATGTCGATTGAACCACAGGAGAATGCGCCAACAGAAGATACGACTGGGGCCTCTTGGCAAGATTCCTTGTCCAATCCCGCTGTTGTTATTGCGGGCGCTATTGCGTTGGTTGCATTGCTAGCCGTGGTCGTTTTATCAGTCATTTTGGTTCGGCAAGGGCAGGAGGATGGGGGGAATACGGCCGATTCTGGCACGCCGACTCCCTTTGGCAACAATGCTGACGGTGCTTTTTCAGGTGGGGATCCCCTCATTGTTGGTATGAGTGACTCCTCGACCATTTCTGTCACATTAGACTCCCCCGTGACGCTCAGCTTGCCCGGGCGGCAATTTGGCGTCCAAACTCAAGTGATTGGGGCAGACGGAACCTGGACTCCGGCTACAGATGACGCAGGAACGGCCGTGTGGGTCTATGGCAGCGTGGTCAACTATCTATTGGGGATTCCAGACTCCAATGAAAATCGCACTTTGCTGGAAGGCTTAAACCCCGGTGATGAGATGATATTGGCGACGCGCGGTGGAATTCGCTATACCTTTTCGTTCAACAGCCGCACGACTGTGCCTGTGACCAATCGAGATGTCTTTGTCCAGACGACACCGGGCATCACGCTCGTTTTGTTGGGCTCGGAAGGCTCAGAACGAATGGTGGTAAACGGCCGTTACGTCGTTGCCGAAGCAGACAGCCAGGCTGGAAACGTGGTAAGTTTGGGTGAAACGGCCCAACTGGAGAATGTGCAGCTCACCGTTAACAGCACCACCTATATTGCCGATCGCGCCGAAATCCCTCCTGGCTTTGCCCTGTTTGTCGTCGATTATCAGATTCAAAATGTGGGGCTCACCGCCCTCGACAGCGGTAATTTACAGCTGGGATTGGTCGATAATTTAGGCAATCAATATGTGCTTAGCCCGTTGGCAACCCAGCTGGGCAATTTCCCCGTGCTGTCTGGCTTTCTCAACGCCAACCAATTGACTCAGGCCAGCGCCGGGTACCAGATTCCGCTGGGGTTAGAGAGTGATACCCTTAGTTGGGTGGCGACAAACAGCAGTTCCGGAGCTCAGGTATACGTTACATTGCCATTTACAGGCGGGGCAGCAGCGGCGGCTGGTTCCTCTGTAACGCTGGCCCGGGTTGACGTGACAACCGACTTGACAGGGCTTATTTTAGGGGGCCAGGTTACAAATCTGGGGACGCAGCCAATTGTGATTACAGAGTCAGATGTTGCTCTGCAAACGCAGGATGGCGCGATTTACCTGTTGCTTTCCACCAATCCCCCGTTCCCCTGGACGGTGCCACCCGGCCAAACTCTGCAATTCTTCCTGACCTACCAGCGGCCTCCGACAGATACGGCCGTTTTCCGGGTGCTCAATCAGGGCTTCCAGCTCACCAGCTTGCGCTAACTTTTATTAGCCGAACCCGAACCATTCCCGTTCACTATAAATTCCATGGATGACTTTTGGCGAGTGCCGCGGCTGGTGTAATATAGCATTAGCCCGATGATGATAATTAGTACAGCCAGGGCCAGTCCACCTAACTGTAGCGGGCCAACAAACGGCCGTTCGAACTGCGGCTCCACATGCGTGCCAATCTGAATGAGGTCAGACAAACCAGTGACATAGGCAAAAACCAGACCCGTTGCTGCCAAACGCACCCCAATATCGGCCTGGAGGGAACGGGACGTTTCTTGGCGCAGTCCGTTTATATATAGAAAAAGCGCCAAGGTAAGCGCCGTAATGCCTACAAGTAATTGAAACATCTGGATCATGCCAAAGCCGGGCGTTATATCTAGGCCAAAGAATTCTGCCCCCACCGATAAGGTGATTAATATCAGGCCAATACCAAAAAGGGCCAACGTCACGTTGCGCCGTATCATAGCAATTTTAACCGTTTTTCCACCGTTCATTTTCATCTCCATCTGCCCCATGACAGGCCTAATCTGAAACGAAAGCTTGATGCGCTGCATGCCAGAATCTGCGTTTGGCAGAAGCGATTTACCCGACTATGCGAGCGCTATCCTGCACAGATAGAAACAGAAAACGCCACGTAACTCTACGTGGCGTCTCTATTCGTATTTTCTGGTCGGGGCAGCGGGATTCGAACCCACGACCTCTTCAACCCCATTGAAGCGCGCTACCAAGCTGCGCCATGCCCCGACAGCGGCGGCATTATAGCAAATCGTCATATGGCAAGCAAATGAGCTTCAGCATTTGCAGGGGAGTGTGCCGAATCCGACGCGGCTATCCGCAGGCTGTCGCTTTCATCCGTGCTGCCCCATCGCGACGGACGTTTACCGCATCGATCACCCGGGAAGCCGCAATTGTGGGACGCCGGAACTGCCGGGCCAAGTGGCTTGACATCATGCCGAAACCACTAGGAAGCCGCTGCCGCTAACAGGCTAATCATACCGAGCACAAAATTGTAGCCAACGTGTGTCAGGATTGCGGCACTGGTATTGTGCCGCTGCCGAATCATGCCGAGGATGAGTGAGAGGATAAAAAGCACCAGGGTCGCTGGGGTTAGAAAACCATATTGAACGTGGACGATGGCGAACAGGAGTGAGGTAATCCAGATGCCAAATATGGGTTGAAGCGCGCCACGAAATAATATTTCTTCGCCAACGCCTGCACTTAAGGCCAGCGCCAGCCAATGCCAGAAGCCAAACCCTTCATACAATTTTTGGCCCAATTCGTCGACAATGGCGACTTGTTCCGGGTTGATCGCTTCCCAGGCAAAGCCGCCCACTGACTGCAGCACAACCAGCAGGGCGATCCAGCCGAGAACCTCGAGCAGTTGTCTACCGTTTAATGGCCCCAGACCAAGACGCTGAAAAACGGCCGTCCAATCCCGCCGTATAATCGCCCCGACACCTAAAAGGGCAATGAGGGTAAAGCCTACCTGTTGCGCGATAAACAGCCAGATAGAGACGGGGGACAAGCTTTCTGCCAGGTCGCTCAGGCCACCAGACACCTGCAAAATGATGCTGCCTGCAAAGTAACCGCTGAGCATTAAAGCAAGCGTGTGTAAAGGAGCGTGCGGATCGATGGGCATGATTCGCTCCAAACTGTGACGGCTGGAACGAAAGCTAACAATGACGCCCCAAACGGCCGTTGCCTGTAAAAAGATACCAAAGGCAACCGGGCTGTCTAAATTTAGGTCGATCAGCGTCCTGAGCTGGTTAGATTGAAAAACAAACAGCACCCCTACAAAAAAGAGCGGCGCGTTCAGTCCAAGCAGCAGCAGATCAAACAGCTTGTGGAAGGTTTCAGACTTCTGCTGCTGGACCAGATTGGCCAGAACTATCAGGCCAACAACAAGCGTGATTTCAAACAGTCCCATAAAGCTTACTCAAAAATGACGCTAGACAAATTGGGTTCGGAGGCGGAAACGAGCAAGTAATCAATCCCCGCTGGTCTAGCTCTTTAATAGGTTCGCCAGGCAGGCGGCAAATGATCCCACAGGTTAAGGTGAACCAAATGCCAACGGCCCCGTTTCCATTCCAGCATGGTTAAGCTCGTGTTATATATCCAAAAAGAGACAGAATCGCTGCCAGTAGCCAGACGTAAAATTGTGGAGATGAGCCCGCCATGGGCTACGCCCAATACGGGTTTGCCGCTGGCTTCTGCGTCGGCAACCAAGGCATAGAGGGCGGCTTGGGCTTGTTGTTTGAATGCCGCATAGGTGTTTGATGGTTTAAATGCAGACGTTATCTGGTACGGTGACTCTGCTGTGGGTAAGTGGTCGGAGACGTAAAATTCGGCTTCGCGAAGATAGGCGTCTGTATGCAAGATGCAGTTGAGGGCTTCGGCGATGGGAACGGCCGTTTCCTGGGCACGTTTTAATGGGCTGACGCGCACGCCGCTCAATTCAACGCGCGAGCCATTGTCCAGCTTGGCGTGCGTTGCTAGCCAGGTTCCCAATAACTGCGCTTGCCGCTGTCCCAAATCTGTGAGTGGGCTGTTCCAATCGTCATCGTCCCTTTCTACTTGCCAACGCGATTGCCCATGCCGTGCGAGGTAAATCTTCATGTTGTAAGTATATGCCAACGCGGGCGAAACAGAAAAAAGCCAACAGGTTCAGCGGAGTCAATTAGTGACCAAAGCCGAGAACACGCTGTCTAAGCCAACGCTGTCTAAGATTCGTACCAAAGAACACTTGCGGGGAACGGCCGTTTACCAAGGATGTACCCTAATTTAATAGTTTGATGCTGAGGGCTTACAAAAGGATTGGATTTTGCTACAATGGCTAGCGTTGCGTGAATCGATTCTGGACACTTTACACATGCCTACGGCAATGAGAGTACCTTGATTGATATGAAAATAGTGCAAAAGAAAATCTGCCTGCTGGGAGACTATTCAGTTGGGAAAACGAGCTTGATTCGGCGCTACGTAGAAACGCGTTTTGATGAATCTTATCTAAGCACGATTGGCGTCCACATGTCGCGTAAACGAATAGAACGTCCAACTCATTATCTGGACTTTTTTATCTGGGATCTGGTAGGGGGGGAAGATCTTCAAAAAATCGGCCGTAACTACCTGTTGGGATCGGCCGGGGCACTGATCGTGTGTGACCTGACCCGCCCCGATACCCTGCCAAAATTGGCCTATTACGCTGAACAGGTTCGCTCAATTAGCGAAACGGCCGCTTTGGTATTCATTGGCAACAAAGTTGATCTGGTTGATGAACGATTGGTTTCGGACGAAGCTTTACAGGCAGCCATTGCTCCGTTTGCCAATAGCAGCCTGTTGACCAGTGCCAAAACAGGTTACAACGTTGACAATGCGTTTATGCACCTTGCGAATGCTGTAAAAACTTGATATGAATTCACAAGAATCTGATTTTGAAACAAATCGACTGGCTCGTCAGCTACTTCATGCCTTCCAATCTTCGCAGCAATATGCTTACGTTACCTTATCGCCGGAAGGGGACATTCGGTACATTTCGCCCAATTTAGGTGAAATGCTGCAAATTGCTTCTGCGGATGCATTTCTAGACCGGCCGATAACCCACTTGTTTGGTGAGCTGGTTGGCGCAGAAGTAGCCTTTACCGAGCTGGTTACCGGCAAACGCGAGCAGTATCGTCTGGAAAACTTGGCCCGTAAACAGCCAGATGAGCAATTTATCTATGTTTCGCTACAGCTGGTTCTTCTGGACGCCCTCCATCCCAAAGGGGGATTTTTACTCACGGTGGAAAACAGCACTGAAGTCGGCCGTTTGCAGCAAACCCTAACCCAACAGCGCAACGAGCTAAAGAGTGAAATAGCCCGTCGCAAAAAAGCAGAACAGGCGCTAAAGCAGCTAAACGACGTCTTAGAACAGCGCGTCAAAGAAAGAACGGCCGAACTGGCCAAAGCCAATGAGCAGCTGCGTTTGCTGGAAGCTGCCATCGTCAATACCAGTGATACCGTCATCATTACCGAGTCACAGCCAGCCGATCTTTCAAAGGCAGGCATCGTTTACGTCAATAAAGCCTTTACCAAGGCAACAGGCTACAACTACAAAGAAATTGTGGGACAGTCCCGGCAAGTTTTCCACGGCCCGAATACCGATGCGCGCCAGCTGGAAAAAATCCGTAAGGCGTTGGCAAATCGAGAAGCGGTTCATGTCGAACTGATTAACTACCGTAAGGATGGAACCGAATTCTGGGCAGATATGACCGTCGCTCCGATCTTGAATGAGAAGAATGAGCTGACGCATTTTGTGTCGATTGAGCGAGATGCTACAGAGCGTAAGCAGCTGGAAACTGCCTTGTTGCAGGCTCAGAAAATGGAGGCGGTTGGCCTGCTGGCAGGGGGTATTGCCCATGATTTTAACAATGTGCTCACGAGAATAATTAGTTATTCAGATTTGCTGCTGCGGCTGTTTCAGTCCAACCCACAAGTTGTCAAATATGTGGAACCTATCCATATGGCTGGTAAACGTGCCTCTGATTTGACTTATCAACTGCTTGCCTTTAGTCGGCAGCAGGTCCTCCAGCCTGAGGAGGTCAATGTAAACGAAATTATTACTGAAGTGGCAACGATGATTCGCCGGCCTATTGGCGAGGATATTCAATTTACCACGCTGTTGGCGCCAGACCTGTGGTCAATTGAGGCAGATCCGGGCCAGCTCAGTCAGGTGATCATGAATTTGGCGGTCAACGCCCGCGATGCCATGCCCCAGGGCGGCAGCCTGACGATAAAGACAGATAATCTGACACTCGAAAAGAAAGACGGCCGTATTAGCCCTGAACTAGATCCCGGTGATTACGTGCGGCTGACGGTTCATGACAACGGTAATGGAATGGATCGTGACATGATCAAACGGATTTTCGATCCGTTTTTTACGACCAAAGAGATGGGCAAAGGAACCGGATTAGGGCTTTCCAGCGTTTATGGCATTATTGCCCAAAGCAATGGGGGCATCATTGTCCACAGCGAAACAGGTGTTGGCACAACGTTTGAAATATTCTTGCCGCGCAGCCATACCACTTAT
>CBDUOF010000079.1:0-15837 GCA_965368765.1 uncultured Anaerolineae bacterium
ACCGGCAAGTACGTCCACTGGGCAAAAAAGGCGGGCGCGGTCACGCTATCATCAACGAGTGCCGTGGCGGCGATCCATTGGGGAACGGCCGTTGTCGCTTGCGTTAGCACAATGGTCATTGTCACGGTTTCTGCAACAGCCAAATCACCCGTCCAATATAGCTGGCGGTTGCCCAGAGACGTGCTGCCTGTTGTGCTGGCTACCGTATCTGTGACAATGTAGAACGTGTTGGGCAGGCTGACCACGGTAGAAATCTGGTTGGAGGGCAAAAGCCCCACATTTTTCAGCGCCACAGTATAAGTTAAGCTATCGGCAGCCAGCGGTTGGTTGGGTTCGGCCGTTATTGTTGCTTTTAGTTCTGGCGCATTCAGCCAGGTGGTGGCCTGCCGGGAAAATAAAAGATTATGATTGCCGTCGACCAGCGTAACCATATTTTCCAGCTTGTGGCCCGATGGCAAGAGGCCCTGTGGTGTTGCCCGGTAGGTGATGACGTGGTTCCCGCCGCTGGACACATTGCCAGACCAGGTAAGTTGTCGGGTGGTGGCATTGTAAACTGCACCCCCTGTCACAGACGTCATATCTAGTTCCAGCCAGGCAGGCAAGGTATTGGTGAGCCAGACGGAGTTGCTCAGGCCGTTGTCTACCTGCTGTACCGTCAGGGTATAGGTGCGCGGTTGGCCAATTCTGCCGATCCGGGCGTCCACGGTAAAGCTGGAATCGCCTAAATCACTCAGCCAGCCGATGACTCGGTTCATGATGTCTGCCTGCTGGGTTGGGCTGATCGTTTCAAAGGGAACGGCCCACAGCACCGCGCGCCAATCATCCCCGGCCGTTGCGGTTCCGGCAGGTAGGGCGCGATCGTGCCAGAAAAAGGGCTGACTATGTGGCGCAGGAATGACGCCGTCGCCGTGGTTTTGGTAAGGATTAAAGTCAAGCGGCAGGGGGGGCATTGCTTCAGGGGAAACGGCCGTATGCCCCTCGCCTACAAGCAATGTGGGTTCTACCGATTCCAAATAGTCGGCCACACCGAAATAGTCGCGTGCCAGGCGCGTTTGGCTGTGGTAATAGAGAAAATCCTGACTGGTGAGAAAGAGTCGGCCACCCTGGGCCAAATATCCTTCCAACGCCTCGTTTTCGGCAGGCGTAATGGGCTGAAACCAATCGTAGCCCGTGTACCAGACAACAAAGCTGTAATGCTGGAGCAGCGCCAGCGGGGGGCCGTTGCGCTGGATGGTGGCATGGGCCGTGTCCCAACGATCGAAAGGGAGGCCCAGGCTGTCTAGAGCCGCGCTAATTTCGGCCGTCTGGTCATACCAGCGATCGTCATCAACAAAGAGGAGCTGCCCCGGTGTTTTGTGCTGCACAGGTAGCTGCGCACTCAGGGCAGGATTGTTTTTGGAAACGGCCGTAATTTGTAAACTGTCTATGGTGTCTGGTGGTAAATCGGACGGAACCTCAAGCGTCAGCACCGTCTGGCCACTTTGGCACGGTCCCAGCGTCAGCGTTGTGGTGAGTAAACTGCTGGCCCATTCCGGGCCAGAAATGCTCAGGGTAAAGGTGTCGGTGAGCACTTCACTTCGGTTTAGAACGGAAATATCATACGCCATTTGCTCACCAGGGATAGCCAATTCATTAATCTGTTCAGGCGTGAACTGAACGCCAAATTGCTGTCGGGGCTGGGCAAAATAGCTGAAGCTGCGCGCCAAAATGGTGGCCCGGTCGGACGCTTCCGGCACACCTTCAAGCCCAAAACCCAGGTAAACCAGGCGGAACGGCGTGCAAATGCCGGAGGTGAGCCCGGCAGAACGGCCGTCTGCATACTCAAACGCCGGTTGGGTGAAGCTATTCGCACGCGGGGCGGAAACATCCGGGGATGCCTGGTTGTTGCTGCTGCTGCCGCCGTTGAGATTAAAGTTCAATCCTGCAAAGAGCGTGCCGCTGCTGCCGGAGATAGTGTTGGTGACGGCCGTTTTCTCCAAAAAAGTTGCGTTCAAATCCCGGTTCCACCAAACTTGCGTATTGATGCCAACGCCATCGAAGACGCCAACATTTTGCCCGCTCACAAAAAGATTGCCGCCCAGCCCCAAATAGTCGGTAATCACATCATTCAGACCCAGGAAACCTGGCGAATCGCTGGGGCTAGACCAGATAAGGGTGTCGTACGGCAGCAAATCTTCCAGTACAGGGACGTCGGTAACCGGGTTGCGCACGGTCCAGATGTCGTAACTGTAGTTGAGGGCGGTAAGCGCTTCGGCGTAAGGGGCTGCCTGGCTGCCAAAATACCATTGGCCGCTATCAACCAGAAGAATGGATGGTGCATCGGCCAGGAAGAAATTTTGGTTCACGGCCGTATTTACCACAATATAGGCCCCTGCCTGCTGCTGCTGGTAGCCTGTTTTGGTGACAATAAGCTGATAACTGCCTGTGGGGAGGGTAAGCTTAAAACGGCCGTCTTCATCCGTCGAAACCGCTAAAGGGGCATTGACCACCTGGATGCGGGCGTTGGCCAGCGGCTGGTAGCCAGCCACGGCCCGCACCGTGCCTTCAACCGTGCCGCCGGGCAAACGACTAAGCGAAATATTGTGCGTGGTGGCTTGTCCAGTCGAAACGACCAGGCCAGTGGTATTTGATTGCGTGTAGCCAAATACGCCAGTGGAAAGCGTATAGCTGCCGGACTGCAGCGTGGCGGTGTAACGGCCGTTCTCATCGGCCAGGAAGGGCAGCTGCGCCCCGGACGATGTTGTCACGGTGACTATTGCGTTTGACAGCGGCGTTCCGTCGCCCAATATTTGTCCGGCTAGGACACCAGTAGATGTTTGTGTAGCGACGGCGGCGTAAGCGTTTAGGCGACCCCAGCCGCTGTCGTCGTTGGGGTGGGTGGCGCTGAGGGGAACGGCCGTTTCTGCCAAAATTTGGTTCACCTCGCTGCGCGTCAAGCCAGAATTGGCTTCAAGCATGAGGGCAATCGTCCCTACCACGTGTGGTGAGGCCATCGAAGTGCCGTTTTGCAAACCATATTCTCCACCAGGCAGCGCCGACAAAATCTGTGTGCCAGGCGCGACGAGCCACGGTTTAGGCTGTTCGGTTTGGGCAGAAGGGCCACGTGAAGAAAACCAGGCAACGGTATCAATTTCATCGCTGGCACCCACAGAAAGCATATCGGGATACCCAGCCGGGTAGCCAACGGTGCCGGTGAACGGGCCGCTGTTGCCGGCCGAAAACACAACTTTGATGTTGGCGGCGTGCAGGGCGGCAATGTCCTCAACAAAAAGGTTGTTTTCCAGCGGGCTGCCCCAGGAATTGTTAACCACGTCTGGCGCCAGGGTGACGTCACCGTTTGGAGCAAGGAGCCATTCAAAGCCACGATGTACGTCACTTTCAAAAATGAAGCCTAGGGGATCGGTAATGTTGACGGCAATCCAGCGAGCACCCGGCGCCACGCCAATGCCATTGTGCCCTACGGCCGTTCCCGCCACGTGCGTTCCGTGTCCAAAGTCATCAGCGGGTGTGGTCTCATCGGGATAGACGGCGTTGTACCAGCTGCCGCTATGGTCTACTCCGCCGCCGCCCAGGTTCCCCCGATAATTTTCGGCCAGGTCTGGATGCTGCCAATCAACCCCTGTGTCCATGATGGCAACCGTTACGCCGCTGCCGTCAATGCCCAGCCCATGCCACACAGCGGGGGCATTGATCCGTTCGATGCCCCAACTGGCTACAGGCCCAGTCACCACGGCACCGTTGGTCGTGAGCAAGGTAGCTGTTAAATTTTCTGCTGGGCGAATTGTATCTATCACGGCGTCCAGGCGTACCTGGCTGACCTCTGGCAGGCTGGCAAGCGCCAGGGCCGCCGTAAGATTGCCGCTGGCGGCAATGCTGTTCATAATCCAGAGTGGGCGAACGGCCGTTGCATCGCCAGTAGCGACTAAACTATTGACGGTTTTCAGGGCACTTGCCTGGCTGGAAGCGGCCGTTTCCTGCAAAAGGTCTACCAGCGCCAGCCGTTCGGACGTGAGGCTTGTGGCCTCGATATGGCTGAAATCGGCCGTTGTCGCCATATCGGCTATAAAGCGCACCACTTCGCCGTCCGCTAGAGCTGTCAACAACCTTGAATCGATCTTGGTTTCTGGTTGGGCAGCTTTTACAATCCCGAAATGGGCCGCATTAAAAATAATTAACGCGATTAATCCACTCGCTGCCACCAGACTAAGTAATAGAAAACCAATGCGCCGGAACATGAAATAATTATACTCTGATACGGCACCAAATTGGGTGAGTGGTACTTTCCGCCTATCGCAAGGGACTACTGGCTTGTGGTAAGCCTCAGTGTAAGTGCAAACAAGTACTATGGTATGGGGCAAAATCTCAGCTTACATCGCCTCAAGTCCATTTGTACTTACAAAAATTGATTTCGGATAGTTTATGACTTCCAGCATTAGCATCATCATTCCCACATACAATAGCGCCGTCTATCTTCCTCAGGCTATAGAGAGTGTCCTGGCGCAGCAGTTCACACCTTGTGAGCTGATTGTTGTTGATGATGGCTCTACAGATGATACCGAGTCGGTGCTGGCACCTTACAGCGAAAAAATCAGGTATGTTAAGCAGGCCAATGCTGGATCGGCGGCCGCCCGAAATCACGGATTGTCGTTGGCGAAGCACGAGTTCATCCTATTTTTGGACGCCGATGATTTGATGCTGCCGAATAAATTACGACAGCAAGCCGCCTACTTGGCGCTTCACCCTTCCTTTGGCTATGTTTCTAGTGGCTGGCAGCAAGTTGATTCGTCTGGAAAGATTTTGCAGACTGTAGAACCGTGGCTGGCTGCGCCTCAGCTGGACGTGGCTACCTGGCTGCAATACAAACCGGTTCAGCTTGGGGCAATTATGTTCCGCCGTATTTGGCTGGATCGCGTGGGGGGCTTGGATGCATCGCTGCGCCAAGCCCATGATGTGGATTTGATGCTGCGCCTGAGCCTGGCGGGCTGTACGGGAGCCTGGCTGTATAAACCTACCATTCAATATCGGCAGCATGGTGACAGCACCATGCACCGCAATGTGGCAACGCAGGCAAAATCGGTGATTGCGCTGCTGGATAAATTCTTTGCCCGCGCCGATTTACCAGAAGCGTTGCGTGCCGATCGGCAGAAGACATATTTTTACACGCTGCTGTGGCTAAGCTGGCATGCGGTGGCCAATGGAGATGAAGCGACGGCCGTTGCCACACTTGGCCAAAATCTGGCACTGGCACCACAGCTCTATCACCTTTCCGCAGAGCATACCGTCGTAGAGTGGCTGTTTCATTTCATCAATTGGGATCGGGAAAACGGCCGTAATCCTCAACCCATCGAAGCCATTTGCCCCATTTTTCGGCAGGCCGCCGTCGATGTGGACGTGTGGCCCGAGCTAAAACGGTTGGCGGTTTGGTGGCAAGACGATCTGCCTGCCGCTGTGCGGGCTGCCTACACGCCTTTTGATCTGTGGCGCATTTTTCAATCTGGTTTGGATTGGGAGCGCAGCACCACGGAGCTAACCGCTGAGCTGATCATGAACTGGTGGGCCCTTGTGTGGTTGCCCTACACTGAAAAACGGTTCGACGATGCGCTGGCGGGCTGGGCGCAGTTCCGCAATTTGGATCAGTTTCGGCTACTACATTTGGTTCGCGTGGGCCTGGCTGCTGAGCCGGGTGCCATGTCTACCACCGTACTGAGCTTGCTTTGGCGGGACGCGGTGGCATACGGCTTGCTGCTTGAACCAGATTTTGATGAAGCTGCCTTTTTTGCCGCCCTGCCGACACTTCCACCGCCTCATGTAAGTGTGATCATACCGGTTTTTAATGGCGCGGCGCACATTGTGGAAACTGTAGATTCCGTTTTTGAGCAAACGTATACGGATTTTGAGTTGATTGTGATCGATGATGGCTCCACGGATGGAACGGCCGATTTGTTACGGCCGTACCGGGGGCGGCTGCGGCTGGTTCAACAATCCAACCAGGGCGTATCGGCGGCGCGCAACCACGGTTACCGGTTGTCGCTTGGTTCATTTATTCTCTTTTTAGACGGGGACGATTTGTTGCGACCGGACAAGCTGGCCAAACAGGTGGCCTGCCTGGAAGCGGATCATTTGCTGGGGGCGGTACACAGCGGTTGGCGGTTGGTAGATGAATACGGCCGTCCGCAACGCGACATCACACCGTGGCAGCAAGCCCCAGACCTGACTTTGCCAGGCTGGCTAAAATGGAAACCAGTCTTTCTAGGGGCAATGCTGTTTCGACGCAGCTGGCTTCAGCGGATCGATGGCTTTCGCACGGACCTGCGCCAGGCCGAAGATACAGACTTTTTGCTGCGGCTGTCGCTGGCTGGCTGCCCGATGCGCTGGCTGCCAGAAGTGACCGTAGATTATCGGCAGCACGGGGCAGGCGTCACCCAAAACGGCCGTCGCCAGGCCAGCGATATGAGCAAAGTGCTGGATGATTTTTTTGGCATGGCTTCGCTGCCTCAACCCATAAAGTTGTTAGAGCCTGAGGTGCGACAATTCACGCTGGTCTGGCTCGTCTGGCAGCTGTACCGCACGGGCTATCCCGAAGAGATCGTGACTTACCTTCGTCAGGCTATCACGGTGGAGGCTGACCAATCAGACACCATTCTGGCCCAAAAATGGCTGGTACAGTTTGCCACTTATGCCCGAGATGACGGTGTGGCTTTAATTGAACTGCGTGCGCTCTTTCCATATGTGCAGGCTGCATTGAGAATTGAAGCTGCTGATTGGCCAGCGATTGAGCGAATGCTGGATTGGTGGCTGGCGCATTGGCAAGCGCTGCACGAAGGCAGGCTGGGGGCCGTACCTGACATACAGCGCGTTGTGTATGGGGCGATTCACCTGGAGCGCGTAGGACACATTCGCTCCTCTGTGGAATGGGTAGAGTGGTGGCTCAAAGTGTGGCGCTACTTTCTGGTTCACGATAAATGTGGTGAAGGGCATGAGATGGTTGCTTTTTTGGATAAAACTGCGCCAGAAATCATCGGATTGGTTCAGGGGTCTATTTTATATTCGCCGGAGCAGGTAGAAGCGTGGCAAATTATGGTTTTCTGGTATCGAGCGCAGGAATGTGGTTTGATACGGCCGTCTGATAAGCATCACGTCACCAGTTTATACCTTACCTGTTTTGGGCAGGCGTTGCTGGGCAAGCAGTGGCGGCGGGCGTGGCGTTGCTTGTGGCACGCAATTCGTACCAGCTTTCAGCCGCATGCACCAGCCGCGTGGGGTCGCTTTATTCAGATGGGGTTTGCCTATTGGCGAAACGGCCGTCGTCAAAAAGAGGCACGTTAGCGTCAGGTGGTGCCCCAGCATTTAGGGAGTTGTACTTGGTACAAGAACAAAAAATTACCAGCACCCAGATTAGATTGCTGCTGAAGTCAGCTCGTTGGGCGTGGGGCATTACCTGGGGCATTCATAAAGGGCTGCTGCTAGGACTGGTGGCCATTACATTGCTGCATAGTTTAGCGCCAGCAGCCCTGGCGTTTGCCGTGCGCGGATTAGTAAACGCTGCTGCTGATTTGGTCCGCGACACCAGTGCCGACACCAACCCAATCCTTCTTTGGCTGTCGATTGGTTTTGGCATTACCTTGCTCGAGACATTGGGCGATTTTGCCGTGAAATACTTACATCGCTCATTGCACGATGAGCTTAACTTGCACATCACTAGCGATGTATTGGTTCACGCAGCCACTCTGGATATGGCCTACTTTGAAGATGTGCGCTTTCAAGACATGTTGGAGCGTACCCAACAGGGTGTGGCGCAGCGATTTTCACAATTTGTCAGCAAAATACTTAATATTGGGGCAAATATTGTACAAATGGTCTCTTTGGTCATTATTTTGGCCGCCATTGAGCCGCTGATTATTTTAGTGTTGTTTGCCATTGCGGTGCCTTACATGTTTTTTCAATGGCGTCTGGCAAAAGAGCGTTACAAGATAGAGTTTGATCGCATCACGAAACAGCGCTGGACGCGCTATTTTGTCATGCGCCTGACCGGACATGATTTTGTGCCAGAGGTGAAATTGCTGCGTCTGGCGCCTTTGCTCATCAGCAAATTTCGTTCCCTGATGGCCGAGTTTCGGGATCATAATCTTAAAGTAAACAGAAGGGTCTTTTGGGGAAGTTCGCTCTATGCGGCCATCGCTGCGATCGGCTTTTATTTTACTTTTGCCCGCGTTGCGCTGCGGGTGGTTGGCAGTGATTTAACCATTGGGGACATCGCTATCTATGGGGGTGCGATGGCTCGCTTGAGGCAAGCGTTGGAACGGGCAATCATGGCCACGACCGAGGCGTTGGAACATACCTTGTATATTGCCAATTTGCAGGAATTTTTTGCGCTTGAGCCTACCTTGCACCATCCAACAGAAGCAGGTGCGACATTGACTGAGTGTCGCGGCGAAGTGACGCTGAAAGATGTTTCGTTTACCTATCCGGGCTCTGTAAAGGCAACGCTGCACAACATCTCTTTTCACATTAAGTCGGGGGAGACGGTGGCCATTGTGGGGCGCAACGGTGCTGGCAAAACGACGCTGGTAAAGCTGATAGCCCGCTTGTATGATCCAACGGCCGGATTTGTGCTGCTGGACAACACCGATATTCGAGAGCTGTCGCTGGATACGCTGCATCGGGAGTTTTCCTTTGTGTTTCAGCAGTACGGCCGTTACGAAGCCACCGCGGCGCACAATATTGCTTATGGTGATTGGCAATCGCTGCTAAATGACCAGAGCAAGATAGAAGAAATTGCCCGTTTGGCCGATGCCCACAAAATGATTTCTGAGATGCCGCAAGGGTATGAAACGCAGCTGGGGCGGATGTTTGGTCAGCATACGCTGTCAGGTGGGCAGTGGCAAAAAATAGCCCTTGCCCGGGCATTTGCCCGCGATGCGTCATTGCTCATTTTGGATGAGCCAACCTCTAACCTTGACCCACGCACCGAGTATCGTATCTTTTCCAACTTTCGGCAGCTGGCCCAAGGACGCACGACCATTCTGATTTCACATCGTTTTTCTACGGTGAGCATGGCTGATCGTATTATGGTGATGGACAAGGGACGTATTGTGGAGAATGGTTCGCATGAGGAGCTTATGGCCCAAGATGGCGAGTACGCCACGCTTTACACATTGCATCAGCGACAGCTGAATCGGGCAAAGTGATTTCTCGTTATGAAGACACGTACCTGTCGGGGGCGCGAGATCAGATGACGCAATTTCTGCATGTGGTGCTGACTCGGTTTAACGTGCGTACGGAATTTAGCCCGGAAGCAGCCCCTGGCCCGGACTGGTTGGCGCATCGCATTCAGCTTTTTGAGCAGTTCGCTTACCCTTCGATGCGAAACCAAATCAATCAGGACTTTATTTGGTTTGTTTTCCTCGATAAGCTGACGCCACGGCCGTTTCTCGATCGGATTCAGCGCTTCGCCAGTGAATATGACAAGATGCACCTCGTCTTTGTTGAGACGATCCAGGTTGGCACCCCTGAGCTCCTGGCGATTTTACGGCCGTTAATTTCCCCCTTTTTAACGGGGGAAATGACCCATCTTATTTCCACGCGGTTTGATAACGATGATGCTTTAAGCAATAATTTTATTGCCCTCGTTCAGGAGCAATTCACGAATCAGGCATTTGAATTCATCAATTTGCCAAACGGCTATCTTTGGCAGAACAACAAGCTATATACCAAGAACGATCCATCTAATCCATTTATTAGCTTGATTGAAACGGCCGTTGAATTTAAGACTGTGTGGTGTTCAAGTCATCATGTTGTAGAGGCAAGCGGAAATATTCGTCAGGTGGAGGCCATACCCCACTGGATACAAGTCGTTCACAGGCGAAATGTAAGCAACCGCGTTCGTGTAGGCAATATTCGGCTGCCGGTCAAGACATTGCCGGCGACATTTCACCTGGCAGAACAATTTAAGACAAAGCAAGAATTTGAAGAACTGATTAATCTAGAGAATCTAATCAAGAAAAAGATTCGCCGTTTTCGCTGGAAGTGGAAACAGTTTAGAAAGCGAATCTTTCCACAAACTGTGAAGGAATAATAGACAATGGTTCTAATTATCGCCGGACGCCCCAGGTCTGGCACAACCATATTACAAACACTATGCGATAGCCATCCCGATATTGCATTTACCAATGAGTTTGGTAATTTTCAATTTATTGACCAATCATTTATTAAACATGCCCGCAACATTTTTAATAGGTGGCAGCGTGTCAAAGGGAAGTGGGCGTTTGACTTTTCCTCTGTTGACGAAGCAAAGCCACTTGCCAGAGTCAATTTCGCATTTGCCATGAGATATCTATTTTATCTGTTTGGAAATTATCGAAAAACGGTCACCGTGGAAGCGATTGAGGCCACTTATAAAGATATTTTCCCGGAAGCCAAGGTCGTTGGCGACAAACTTCCTCATTATTTGTTGCAAATGGAGAAGCTGGCTGCCCAGGAGAATCTGAAACGGTTGGTGATTTACAGGGATTGTCGCGATGTCACCAGCTCCTTTCTAAAACAGGCGCGGACGACGTGGAAAGACGCACCATGGATACATAAGCTTGATTCGGCCGAAAAAATAGCGACGAGTTGGGTGCGGGATGTTGGGATTATGGAATCTTTTGCTGATAAATTGATGATTGTGCAGTATGAAACCTTAATGAGGCAGCCTGCTCAAGAATTGGCTCGGATCAGCACCTGGCTTGATATTGATCCGGATGGGTTTCCAATTGAATTGCTCAGTACAAATAGCATTGGCAAGTATCAGGAAGGGCTGACAACGGCCGAACTAGAGACCGTGTTGCAGATTGCTGGTCCTACAATGGCTCGGCTGGGCTACGCGCTATCATGAAATTTAGCGTTATTGTTCCGACGCGAAACCGACCAGCGGCATTGGCGGCATGCTTGCAAAGCTTTTGCCAGCTGAACTATCCACCCGGCGATTGGGAGTTGATTGTGGTGAATGACGGCGGTGATGCGTTGCAAACGGCCGTTTCTGAACACCTTCGGCAGGCCCTGCCTCTGCAGCTGATAGATATGCCACACGCTGGCCCGGCTTCGGCCCGCAATCGAGGCGCTGAGGCGGCGCACTTCCCCTTTTTGGCCTTCACCGACGACGACTGCCAGGTGAGTCCGGACTGGCTACAGCAGTTTGCTCACGGCTTTGCCCAAACCGGTTGTGATGCGCTCGGCGGACGTTCGCTGAATCCTCAACCACACAATGTGGCAATGCAGGCGTCGCAATTTCTGGTTGAGTTTATGGTTGATTACATGCGGGATGAGGCCAACAATCATTTGATGCTGGTCTCTAACAATGTGGCATATAAGCGGGTTGCGTTTACGGCCGTTTCTGGCTTCAACGAAACATTCCCTCTGGCCGCTGGCGAAGATATGGAACTAGGCTTTCGGCTCGTAGCCAAGGGCTTTCGGCAAGGATATTGGCCGGCAGCGCAGGTGTGGCATCACCATAACCTAACGCGCTGGGGGCACGTGCTGCAGCAGTTCCGCTATGGGCGTGGCGGGCATTTCTTTCTGCAAGTCAGGGCAGAGCAAACCAGCCCCAGTTTAGCGGTTCAGCCTGGCTCAGCAAAAAACTTCTATGTCGCTCTGGGGGAAGCACTTTGGCGGCGGCGGGAGCCATTGTCGCTGTCACTATTGATTGCCGTGGCACAGGGTGCATACCGTCTCGGGCAACTATATCAGCGCCAGCTAGGTCGCTTTCAATCGACATCAATCCCATGACTGAATGGCCCTTCTTTACAATTATTGTGCCAACCTACAATCGTCCCAAGTCGTTAGCACGCTGCCTGCAGGCGTTGGCTCAGTTAAAGTATCCACGCGAGCAGTTTGAGGTAATTGTCGTGGATGACGGCAGTTCAAATCGCTCCGAAGCGCTGATCGATAATTATCGGGATCACTATTGTATTCGTTTAATAAATCAGGAGAATCAGGGACCAGCGGTGGCCAGGAATAATGGCGCGCGAGAGGCAAACGGCCGTTTTCTGGCCTTCACTGATGACGATTGCGCGCCAGCGTCATCCTGGTTAGAGCAGTTCGCCCTGCAATTGATGGCAGACCCAGAAGCGATGGTAGGGGGGTATACCATCAATGGGCTGCCACGCAATCCATTTTCAATCACCAGTCAGCTGCTCATTGATTATCTATACACTTATTACAACCAAACCGAATCGCGAGCCCGCTTCTTCACTTCCAATAATTTTGCCATATCAACGGCGCTGTTTTGGCAAGTTGGCGGCTTTGATGAATCAATGCCTTTGGCCGCAGGGGAAGACCGTGAAATATGTGATCGCTGGTTAGATCTTGGTTTCAGAATGATCTATTTGCCGCGCGCTGTCATTTATCATGCGCATGAATTGCAGCTTGTCTCCTTCTGGCGGCAGCACTTTAATTATGGTCGTGGTGCCTGGCAATACCGTATGTTGCGCTATGAGCGCAATCCAGAAGCGGTGCGTCTGGAGTCGCCCCTATTCTATTTGCACCTCATTGCCTTCCCCTTAACAATGGCTCGTGACATCCGCGCCTATCTTCTGACGGGGATGCTCTTCTTTACCCAGGTGGCCAATGCCACTGGGTTTTTGTATGAGCGCTTGATTTTACGACGAGGGGCAAAGAAAAAGCTCCCGTAATGGGAGCTTGCCTTTCTTCGGTTGATTCGGGTGCCCGGCCTGTTGCCGGCAGTTGCTCTAAAAGAGGCCCCAATCGCCCCCGGCACCTTCTTCCATCATGGAGGGATCCCATAGCTCTGTGCCAATTTCAACAGTGACGCCGCCACTCATGATCTGATTGCCCGCCATACGTACCTGCTCAATAATTTGCGGGCCATACGGACAGAATGGGGTCGTGAGAATCATGGTGATATTGGCGGCATCGGTCTCTTCGTTCACGTCGAGATTTCGCATTAAGCCAAGTTCGACAACGTTAAGCCCAATTTCTGGGTCGATGACGCTGCGCAGGGATTCAATTAATTCTTCTTCTTTATTGGCGATCATTTTTTAATCCTTATTGCGAAGTGCGTATTGCGCACCATGCAATACGCAAGAAATTTACGAAATTACAGCAATATCTGCTGGTCTTAAAGGCAACGTAAACTGGCAGCAATCGTCGCCGTTTAACATGCAGCTATGCTGCTCTACGGCCGTTCCCAGCACCGTAATCATCAGCTGCTTATCGAGGGTACACACCTCGGCGTGCTGCTGCCCCACTGAAATGTAGGGACAACTGTACTCAATAATTTTGTAACGGCCGTCTGCCATTTTTTCCCACCGAGCCAGAAAACCTTCAGTCCCTAACAAGTTTATCACATAATTGAGTCGTTCTTCAAAGGGTAAGCCTTCAAATTCACCGGCTCTTTCTTCCATCATGCGTTCGACAAGGCTAATGAATATTTCATTAACGGTGTCAGCGGGCAGACGATCTTTCAACTCTTCCAGCAAGCGGTTAGTAAGGCTAAAATACTTTTGGGGAAACAGCTCATTCCCTTTTTCACTAAGGGTGTAAACGTAATACGGCCGTCCCACTTTGCGCCGCACGCTCTCCACCTCAATCAGCCCTTCAGCCTGTAAGGCATTCAGGTGGTGACGCACGGTAACGGGGGAGATGTCAGCCGCCTTTGCCAGCGTTTCAATACTGCTCTGAGCTGTTGCTTTAAGAGCATGTAGTATGAGGTCACGCGTACTCTGTTTACCCTTGCCTGTTACCGATTTCAAGATAGAATCCTTAGCCGCCTATTTTGCAGATTTTTTTCAAAATTATGGCAAAAAGTATAACAATCCCAGGCAAAATTGTCAATTTCTGCTATTTTTATCATATTTATGATAATTATTGACGCTGTCTGAGGGCTATGTTATAATCTCGGACATAAAATTAGCGAGATTTAGATTGTAAAGAATAACTTGACAGGAGACTGATTTTTACGATGACAATTGCTTTAGAGATTAAGAATTTACATGTAAATATAGGTGATCAACCTATTTTGAAAGGGATTGATTTGCTGGTAAGGCAGGGTGAAGTTCACGCACTGATGGGGCCGAACGGATCTGGTAAAAGCACGCTTGCTTACACCTTGGCTGGGCATCCTTCCTATGAAGCGACTGCCGGGCAAGTAATATTTGATGGCGAAGATCTATTTGAAATGGAAGCCGATGAGCGCTCGCGCGCTGGCCTGTTTCTTGCTTTCCAATATCCTGCTTCTGTGCCAGGCGTGACGCTGGCAAAATTTCTGCGCCAAACCATCAACTCCCGTCGTCAGGCGGAGAATCCAGACGACAAGGGTATCTCAATTCCCCAGTTCCGCCGCCTCTTAAAAGAAAAGATGGATATGTTGGGCATTGACCATAAGTTTGCCGGTCGTTATCTGAATGAAGGTTTTTCCGGTGGCGAGAAGAAGCGGGTTGAGATTTTGCAGATGGCGACGGTGGAACCAAAGATCGCCATCATGGACGAGACGGACTCGGGTTTGGATATTGATGCCTTGCGTGTTGTATCTGAAGGGGCTAACAAGCTGCGGCAGGATTTCAACATGGGCGCGCTGGTGATTACCCACTATCAACGTATCTTAAACTACATTCAGCCTGACTTCGTACATATTATGATGGACGGCCGTATTGTAGAAAGCGGTGGCCCGGAATTAGCTTTGAAGCTGGAAGAGAAAGGGTACGATTGGCTTCGCGAAAAGTACAACATTCTTGAGGAGGCCTAAAATGGCTGAAAACGTTCTAGATATCAACCAAGAAATGAGTGAAGAAGAAGTTGTTTCTCAGGTCAACCAGGATTACGCCACAAAATATGGCTTTTCAGACGTTGAGGATTATTTCTTCAAGGCGGAAAAGGGCCTCGATGAAAACCTTATTCGAGCCATGTCTGCCCGCAAAGAAGAGCCGGAATGGATGCTGGACATTCGTTTGAAGGCGTACCAGCACTTCCTTGAGCGGCCGATGCCCGATTGGGGTTCGGACCTCAGTGGGATTAACTTTGACGATATTTTTTATTACATCAAGCCGTCAGAGCGTGATGGTGATACCTGGGAAGATATCCCAAGTTACATTAAAGATACCTTTAATAAGTTGGGCATCCCGGAAGCAGAGCAAAAGTTTCTCTCTGGTGTGGCTGCTCAGTATGAATCTGAAGTGGTTTATCACAACATCAAGAAAGATTTGGAAGACAAGGGCGTAATTTTTCTGGGGATGGATGATGGCTTGGCCAAGTATCCTGAGCTGGTTAAAGAATATTTCGCCACGATTATTCCACACAATGACAATAAATTTGCGGCGCTGAATACGGCCGTTTGGTCTGGTGGCTCATTCATTTACGTACCACCTGGTGTGCATGTTGAGATGCCACTCCAGGCCTACTTCCGCATCAATGCCAAAAATGTTGGCCAATTCGAGCGGACCCTTATCATTATTGATGAAGGTGCTTACGTCCACTACGTCGAAGGCTGTACTGCGCCAATCTACTCCGAAGATTCACTGCACTCCGCTGTGGTTGAAATCATTGTGAAGAAAGGTGGCCGCTGCCGCTACACCACTATCCAAAACTGGTCCAACAACGTTTACAACCTTGTCACCAAACGCGCCATTGCTGAAGAAAACGCTACGATGGAGTGGGTCGATGGTAACCTGGGTTCAAAAGTAACCATGAAATATCCAGCCGTTTACATGACGGGTGAAGGGGCTCATGGCGAAATCTTGTCGATTGCTTTCGCTGGCAAGGGTCAACACCAGGATGCCGGGGGCAAGGTCGTTCACGCGGCACCCAACACCACCAGCCGGATCATTTCCAAATCCATAAGTAAAG
>CBDUOF010000080.1:0-15742 GCA_965368765.1 uncultured Anaerolineae bacterium
CCGCTGATCGCCTGATCTGCGGTCACAACATTGTAGTCGTTGGCGTCGTTATGAATGATGCCGTGGCGTAAGCCATCTAGTTTGGGCTGGGTATGCTGCAAAAAAGGGTCTAAAAAGCCGCGCACCAGTTCGCGTTGGGCTGCATCGAGGATGAAATCGAGATAATCGGTAATAAATCCGGCGAGTTTGAGATCCCACTTGAGTTCGCGGTGTGCGGCAGAATGGTCAAAATCGGCGAGGGCGCCGTCTAGCTGGCCGAGGGTGTGGCCCAGACTGTGCAGCAGCGCCGGGCTGTGTGGTTTGGTATGTGCCAGCAGCTTGCCCGGCAGGTGGGTGATCAGCCGGACAGGGTAGGATGTTCCGTCGGTAGCGATGGCGTGGGTGATGGGTTGATTGGCGGTGGTGGGGATTAGTTTGGGCAGGAGATTGGAGATTGGAGACTTGTCCTGAGCAGCGTCGAAGGATTGGAGATTTATGTGTTGCATAAGGGCAATTTCCAATTCCAGCGTTTCCAGAGATTCGGTGAGGCCGGCGATTTTTAGGATGTAGTGCGATCCATCTACGGCCGTTAGATGAAAGTTTTGGTCGCGCTCGCTGGGCAGTTCGCGGGCGGTGACGGTGAGGTTGTACAGATCTTGGGTGAGTTGAACGGCCGTTTCCAAATCAAAATTCGGCCGCAAAATGGTGACATCAGGCATAAAATTACCCCCTTTGGTTGGTTGAAGGGGGTATTGTAAGTCGTAGATATGTTGCAAGGCAACGTGTTTACTCGCCACATTCCATAGCGCAGCATGGCTATTTCGCTGCGGACGTGTTTATGGGTAGATGATTTCGTCGATGCTGGTCAGGTCGACGGTGAAATTGGTAAAGGCGGGCATGGCCAGCAGGTTGAGGCGATTATTGCCGTTCGCATCCTCACTAAGATAGGACAACTGCATCATCACCACTGGCTGATCTGTTCCGACAATCTCACGCATTACTGCCGCACTTTCGCTGAAGATGAATGTGTGTGTGCCAGAGCTGCCATCAAGCTCCACTTCATCGCCCAGTCCATCAACTGCCAGGCGACTGCCACCGCTGGTTTCCCAATCTGGATGGGCGTACAGTGGTTTGAGTGTGACGGTCTCATCCACGGACAATTGATAGCCGACGGTGATTTCTAGCGTGATGAGATCGGTGGTGGACGTACGCGCTAATTGGGTGGCAGCGATCAGCCAGACGTCGTTGGGGGCACGTTCTGGGTTGGCAACGGCCGTTCCTACCCCAATCTCTTGTAGCAAAAGCGAATCCTGCTGCGCACCCGTCGTGGCATCATATTTGATGACGACGACTTCGTACACGCCATCGGCTAACGTTTCGGGAATTGCCAGCGTCAGATTCATTTCTGCTGTCAATGGCTGATCTGCTTGGCTGAACAGAAGTCCGCTAGCGTCAGTTAGATGGACGGCAACGAAGGTGTTGGGTGCAGCGTCACCTTCCCAAAATAGCGTTACGTCCAGCGTGTCGCCAGGGTTCACCTGCGTGTCCGAAAGCTGGTGGCGGTTCAAGAGCGGCTCCTCACGGAAGGATGAGACCGCTGATTCGGGGTCAACTGGCATGATGGAGGGTTCCTCGGTGGGCTGGGCTGGGCGAGTGACCTCAACGGGTGCCCCCGTGCTAACCGGGCGAGCCATGATGCTCCAGGCGTAGATGACAACAAGGGCCAAGACAGCAAAGGCAACGGCCGTTCCTGCCCAGCGTCTCAAATTGGCCACAGAAAAACTGGATTGTTCGTACTGATTCAGCAGTCGGCCACGCAGCTCGTTTTTGAAGGTACGATTGGGTGTGGACGGCCGTTCTGCCTGCTGTAGTTCATCAATTAACGTATCAAACTGGTCAAGATTATCTTTACGAGACATGGGGATTTACCTCTCTGGTAGGTGTGGGCTGGTCGCGTTCCAGTTCGGCACGGAGCCGTTCCAAAGCGCGATGCAGCCGCACGTACACGGTGTTGGTTGAACAAGCCAGAATGGCGGCAACGTCTTCGCTGCTGAGCTCTTCCAGGTAGCGCAAGATGATGATGTCGCGGTCTTTGGGGCGCAGGCGGGCCAGGGCGTGGTGGATGGCCTGGGTGGTTTGTCGGGCGTGCACGGCCGTTTCCGTGACGCGCAGTTCTGTTGTGCCAAACCATTGTCGGGGCGAGAGCCACTTGTGCCGCCGCAGCCTTGACATCGCTTCGTTACGGGCGATGCGGTACAGCCAGGCGATGAAGCTCTCACCCTGCCAGCCGCGCTGCCGGATGTGGCGCAACGCTTTCTCAAAGGTAACGGCCGTTACATCCTGTGCCGCAGCCTCATCCTGCATGAGCCGGCGAGCGTAGACAAAAATGCGGTCTACGTACCGATCATACAGAGCCCCGAACGCTGCTGGGTCATGCCGTGCTAGTTCAACAAGCGTTTGTTCGTTATCAAGCATAAAAACCTCAAGGTTGGAGATGGGTTGATCAGAGATTAGAGATTAGGAGTCGGAGACTAATAAATCTCCAATCGCCAATTTCTAATCTCCAATCCCTATCACTGCCTGTATAACGCATAAGAGAGTTAAATCTTTCAAATCTGCTGAGATTGGACCAATTTCTGTGATAGGTAACTCTAAAAAGGGCCAAATTGGTCCAATCTTTACGCGCGATGCTCCGCGTAGAATGCGCGGATGCGGTCAAAGATTTCGGTTTCTTCACGGTTGTCGGGGCTGTCTAACACCTCGGCAACGGCTTCTGGGCTGCGCCGTTGGACGGGCCAATCGGTGTGGCTGGCAATTCTGAGGGCAAGACGGGCGGCAAAAACGGCCGCTTCCCGCAACCCGCGCATCTCTACCTTATCCAACGTGTCGTACGCTGTGTGACCATAGCCGCGCCCGCCAAACGCTTTGCGCCGCACCCCGTTGATGCCGCCAGTGGGGACGCCCGCCATCAAAAACGGATAATGGTCTGAATGGGCATTGACCGTTTGCCCGACCCGGAATTCGCGAGCCATCTCTTCGCTCCAAGCCTCGAAAACGGGTTCAAGCGCTTCCCACTTGTTTAGCTGAATATCTTTATGCTCGATCACCCCTGCGGAATCCATGTTGAGGTAAAAGCGGATATTGTCCAGCTCGTCAGCGTGGTCTATGGCATATTGAATGGAGCCAATGAGGCCAATTTCTTCCACACCCCAGAGAGCAAAGCGGACGGTGCGGGGCAGGTTGGGCACGTATTGAGCCAGAACGCGGGCGGCTTCCAGCACGGCCACCGTGCCAGAGGCGGGGTCGCCGGCCCCTTGGGAAATGTCGTGGCCGTCGTAGTGGCAGCCCAGCATCACGATTTCGTCTGGGTGAGTATTTCCGGGCAGATCGCCAATAACGTTCCAGGAGACCATCGGCTCGATGACGTCTGTGCTGCTGATGCGCAGCTTGAGACGACCGTGTTTCTTGAGGAGGCGCTGCAGGTAACGGCCGTCTTCCAGGGCGACTGATATCCCCGGAATATGCCCCGCGCCGTCTTCGCCGATGCCGCCGGTGGCTGGCCCGTAGCCAGGGTAATGGTTGACAAAGATGAATCCGGATGCACCAGCTAGAATAGAACGGCCGTACTTCTCATTGCGATGAATCCATCGCTTCACTTCTTTCGGATTGACCTCGCTGGTGGTAAGCACAATGCAGCCAGCAATTTCATCGGCGCGGCTGTCAAAATCATCCGGTGCGCCTTCATCCAGATCGACCAGCTCAGCTTCCAAATTGGCCGGCGGCGAGTGGGGCAGCGAAATGCAGGGTATGGTTTTCTGGATCGGTTCCAGAATCTCCAGCGACACCGTGCCGCGCCGCCACCCTTCGTAGTGAACTTCTTCCAGGTGGACGTTTTGCAGGCCGTACGCTTTTAGCTTCGCCTGCATAAATTCAGCCGCTTGCTTTTCGCCAGGCGTGCCGCCAAAGCGAGAGCCAAACTCGTCGCACAAAATTGTGAGATTGTCCATCACCTCGGTGCTGGTGTAGACATCACCGATAATTTTTCGGTCAGTGGCTAAATAGGGGTTTTGTGTTGTCATTGCTACTCCTTTTGAATGGGTGATATGGCTAACTTTACTGGGAAAGACGGCCGTTTGCCACCCATCCCGTAAGCGTCCGACAAACCGGTGACGATGACGCATGAATCTTTGATGGGTAGCGGTCCGTCAGCCGTGCCATTTAAAGGTTTGGTTATATACTTCTTACCTTGTGATGCGTAAATTGATTGGTCTCATTCTGACGGAGCTTTCCACCCTCACGCCAGCCCTCTCCCTCAAAGGGAGTGGGAAAATCTTCTCTCCCCCTGCTACGTTGGGGGTCAGTGCGCTTGTCAAATTGCCTTTGACATTTTTGCTTCTTATTCTGCTGTTCGTGGCTTGCAAATCGAGTGATCCGGTAGATGATGTGCCGGCAGAAACGGCCGTCTCTTCCCCAACGCCCCAAATTGGAGTTTCGTTTGCCACGCGGGCTGTGCCCACAACGGCCGTTATCCAAACCACGCCCACGCCCTTACCCACGCCAACCACTACGCCCACCGCCACGCCTGTCGTATACCAGATTGCCTCTGGGGACACGATTTTGGGCATTGCCATTCAGCGCGGCACGACGGTGGATGAGATTTTGGCGCTGAATCCTGGCATTGTGCCGGAGAATTTGCAGATTGGGCAGCCCGTGGTGCTGCCGCCCCCAGCTACCGCAATTGCCCTTTTGGCGCAGGGAACGGCCGTGCCGCTGCGGGTGGCCATCACCAAAATCCATGCCTACAAAACGCCTGTTGGCAGCTTATGGCTGCTGGGTGAGGTGACCAACGAAGGGGATGCGCCTGTTGAGAATATTCAGGTGGAAATTGGGCTGCTGGCAGCAGACGGCCGTCACGTTGGTACCGTGACTGCCTGGATTGCCACTTCGATTATTTTGCCCGGTGAGCACGGACCCTTTGGGGTACTGATCAATGAACCGCCCGGCGACTTTGCCCAACAAACGGTCGCTGTGGTTGGCGGGCAAGCGGTGGTGGAGCTGGGCACGCGCTCCTTGGACGTTGCTGTTGTGGAGCCCGAACTCGTTCTCAATGATGACAGTGTGGTTGTGGCTGGCATGGTGCGCAATGAGGCAGCAACAGCGACGAGCCATGTGCAGCTCACTGCCACGTTTTACGATGTACAGGGCAACGTAACCGGCTATCAACAGCAGATGGTGGCAGAACGATTGGGGGTGGGTGAAGAACGGCGGTTTCGCCTGGAAGCCGCCCCGCCCGGCGGTGAAACCGTGGCCTACACGCTCCACGCTGAAGCGCAGCTGATTGACAATTGACCATTAACCACTACTATTCTTCCCCATGTTTCGATACCGACTAATTCGTGTTGCAATGCACATAACCCGCACCATTTTACTCACCCGGCTAACGGTTGTCGGCAGAGAAAACATCCCTGCCGATGGCCCGTACATCGTGACGCTGAATCATACGAGCGTGGCTGACACCCCCTTGCTTTTGCTGGGCTTTCCGCTGGTGGCGTGGCGCTTTTTTGCCGGTGAGAAGTGGCGCAGTCATCCTATTTATGGCCCGATTATGGCCTGGTTGGGTGCCATTTACATTAATCGTGAGGAAGTGGATCGGCAGGGGCTGCGGGATGCGCTGGCGGCCATTGAACAAGGGGTTGTCTTTGGCCTGGCTCCTGAAGGCAGTCGCAGCAAAAATGGACAGATGCGTGAGGCAAAGGTTGGGGCAGCTTACCTGGCAAGTCGTGCCAATGTGCCGATCTTGCCCGTGAGTTTTGAAAACAATGACGTCCTTTTTGCCAACTTCAAGCAGCTGCGGCACACAAACGTCACGCTGACGGTTGGCCATCCTTACACCTTGCCTGAAATCGGTCGCCGGGCGAAAGGGGCAGATTTAGCAGCGTATACGCATTTGATCATGGTGAAGATTGCCGCACTGCTGCCACCCCGCTACCACGGCATTTATGCCGACAGCCCGGCGTTGGCCGCCCTGCTGGCTGGTGAAGACCCGTGGCCTGCCTGTGTAACGGCCGTTTCAGATTAGTCCTTCGTCGTAGAGATGCGAGCCTAGTGAGGGGAAAGACCTGCCAGGTTTACTAGCTGAGGGGATTTTTTGCGCATCAACCTGACAGATCTTATTGTTTGGCGTCTAATTTTCCAGGACGGTGGCAAAGGTTTGCTCAAAGAAAGGGGCGTCGGTGTAACCCAGCCACTCTTCAATGACTTCGCCATCGGCGCTAACCAGCAGAAAGTGGGGCTGGTAGCGGAAGCCGTACTGCTGTTTAAGGGCTGCTGAATCGGGGTCGTCAATATTCACCGGAACAAATTCAATTTCGCTGCCATACTGCGCTTCTAACCCATTCACGATGGGTTTCATTCGTTGACAGGTCGGTCACCAATCGGCATAAAACTCGATGAGTTGGGGTTTGGCCACGACGGTCTTTACATCGCTTTCCAGCGCGTCGGCTGGCTGGTCTGGAACGGCCGTTTCGCTTCCGCTAGCACATCCCACTGCGAACAAAAGCAGTAAGAATACGCTGATTACGTAAAATGTTTTGTGCATGTTGTTCTCCTTTTTAGTAAAAAGTGAAAAGTGATAAGTCCTCACGATTTACTTTTTACTTATCACTGCCTTCTCAATTCCCATAACTAATCCGATAAATCACGCTGTTAATATAATCGCCCACGTAAATGGCGCCGTCTGGCCCAACGACAAGCGGCAGCGGACGGCCGTCGGGCCACTGGGCAAACCAACTGACGGTGCTTTGGTAGCTGTCGCCGTCTGGCGTTAGCTGCACGCGGGCGATGCCCGTGCCAACGCCATCAGTAAGAAACGTGCCAAAGATAGCGACGAAAGCATTGTTCTGAAAGTCTGCGGGAAAGTGCGTGCCTGAGTAAAAGTCGAGTCCATTGGCGGAGGCGTGGGGGTCAAAAAAGGCGACGGCCGTTTCTGTTCCGGCACAATCTGACCCCTCCTGCACGTTCCAACAGTCGGGCCAGCCGTAATCGCCCCCAGTAATGATATGGTTCAGCTCCTCGAATGGCTTGTCTAAACCCAAATCGTCGCGACCGTTGTCGGTGGCAAAGAGGTCGCCTGTGACGGGGTGGAACGCGATGTCGTACGGATTGCGCAGGCCGGTGGCGATGATTTCACTTTCAGCCGTGTCCACATTGAAGCGCATGAGCGTGGCGCTGCGTGCATCTGCCTCATTGCAGGCGTCGCAGGTGGAGCCAACACCCATGTAAAGCCAGCCATCGGCCCCAAACTTCAGGTTGTCGTTTTGGTGCAGGCCGGTGGGAATGTCGTCCACCACGGTCTCGCGCACCTCGGCCTGACCATCGCCATTATCGTCGCGCAGCAGGGTGATACGGCCGTTGCTGGAGACGTACACCTCTTCTGTGCCCGGGCGCAAGGTGATGCCCAGTGCCGTGCTGAAGCCGCTGGCAAAAAGGGTGTCGCTGTCGGAACGGCCGTCGTTGTCACCATCGCTCAAAATATGGATCGTGCCGTCAAATGAGGTGACGTATAGCTGTCCCCCACTGTCGAAGGCGAGCCCAGTTGGGCGGTAAATATCGGCAAACTTGATGAAGCTAAAGCCCGGCGGTACGGTCGCCCCAGGAAGATCGATGACGGGCTCAGGCGTGGGAAGCGGTTCTGTAGGGTCTGGCGCAGCAGTGGCAGTGCCTTGTGGCAGAGGCGGGTTTGTGGTTTCTGTGGGTACGGCCGTCATTTCGACTGGATTCGCCAGGGTTGGGATCATGGCTGGCTGGGTGGCTGTTGGGGATACGGCGGTTGCCGCTCCGCCGGTCGGTTCAGGTGTATCGGTCTGACAACCGATCAAAACCAATATCGTGATCAACAAAAATGTGGGCGCCTTTTGCATTAGAAAATGTTCGCTCCTCGTCGATTTGCTTACTGTCTTACCAAATCAATCGGCCCCGCCTCTGCTTCTAAGTGGCATTGCACGCAGGCTGGCAAGAGGACGGCCGTTTCGTTCAAAAAATAGTCAAATTCCAGACCGGGTACGTGAGCGCGATGGCAATCCAGGCAGGTGAGTACGGTTTCTTCTGGCACCAGCAACGCCGGGCTGCCTGCTTGCCCCGGCCAACCCGGTGGGAAGTTTAACCGTTCTGTCTGGGCATAAGCAAGCTGGGCTTGGGGCAGCTTGTTATGGAAATGGTTTTCAAAGCCGACCAGCGTAAGCGCATCTTGATGGCAGCTCAGGCAGCCATCATTCAAAATATGGGGCGTCCGACTGTATCGCTCGGGCCCTTGCCAGGTAGCGGGATGGGGCGTGGATGCGGGGATGCTGCCTTTTTCGATGGTTTGATCGGGTGAGCCGAAGAGGTGAACGGCCGTATCCTTGGCCGCCAGCCACAAAATCTCGGCGCGCTGTTCTGCGCTCTGATCGCCTCGATGGCAGTCGACACAGCGGAATTGGGCATTAGTTGTGTAATGGAAGCTGGCGAGATCGGCGGAAACGGTCGATGCTCCAGCCATCGCTTCCTGTGCCCGGTCATAATAAGTGGTCTCTGCTGGTCGGTGGCAGCTGCTGCAAAAGGTATCCCGTTCTTCCAGCTCCGAAGCGGTGAAGAGCGAAGCCGTAAATAGCACAAGGCCAACGATGAAAAATTTGAACAGCCAATTTTTGACGTTGTGGATTTTTGGCACGCGGGTTCCTTACTTTACGACCACGACAATATTATGAATTTTGTCTGTGCCATCGGGGAAAGCGCCTTCCAGCACGCCACGCGCCCGTTCGGTTTGCACAAAGCCAGTTTCATCGCTGGTCCGCACGAGCAGGGTGTAGGTTCCAGCCGCCGCAGGTGTCCAGGGCGCGTAAAACTGCGTCCATACTTCGTCGCTGGGGCCGCGCACCAATTCTGCTGCGGTTTGCCACCGCAGCTCGCCATCTTGCTCAATGCCAATTTCTACCTGGGTAATGTGCCGATTGCCTGCGTAAGCGACCCCAAAAATTTCCAGTGCGGTGTGCGGAACGATTTGGATGTGGCCTGGCGTCATGATTTGGGAATTGGTCTTGACCTCGGCCACATTTGACCAGCCTTGCTTTTCCCAGGTTCCCTGATGGCTATCATCGGCAATAAACTCAATATGGGTAATCCATTTGGGCATTTTTTGACCGTACAGCCCTGGCATAAAAAGGCGCAGCGGGTAGCCGTGCTCCGGTGGCAGGGGCGCCCCATTCATCTGGTAAGCTAACATGGCGCCTGGCTGCGTGAGCCAATCCAGCGTTACAGAAGTTTCGTAGTTGTCGGCGGCGCTGAATTTGGCCCGAACGGCCGAATCCAACACGCCCACCTCGTCTAATATATCCGCAAGCAAAATGCCGCCCCAGACGGCGTTGCCGATTTGATTGCCGCCCACGGCGTTGCCGATGCATTCCAGGGTGCGCATCTGTTCGACAAACGGCCGTTCTACAATATCTGCGAAGCGGAACGACAGCGGTTTGGTTACCAGGCCATCAATGGTAAACTGCCAGCGATCGCGATCCACGGCGGGTGTGCCATTGGTTTCCATCACGTAAAAATCGGCATTTGGCGTGAGGATAAGGTCGCGGGTGTGGGGAGGCAGGGTAGCGGGTGGCGTCGGCGGGGCTATGGTCATAACCGCGGGGGTCGGGCTGGATTCTACTTTGGGACGGCAGCCCGCTAAAATCAAAACGGCCGTACCGGAAGCTGCCTGCAAAAATTGTCGTCGAGAAAGTCGTTTTTTCATAAGATCCGATTAAGCAAATATTCCGTATTTCGAAATGCATAGCCAGAGGATATTACGCAATACGAAACACGCAATTATAAACCCCAGTTGGCAAGCAACTGCGCTGTCGGCATAATACCATAACGAAACAGTGTAACCATTGAGTTAGGAAATTCTTACAAAACGATTAACTGCCCTGAGTTGTGTTTGGCTTGTAAGGTTGCTGTAATAAGTATCGGCTAAAACTCAGTCAGGAGATTAAGACCGTATGACGCTCAACCAATCATTTAGCGAACATGGCGACATCCTCGTTGTCGATGACGAAGCTTCTGTCGTGGAGGTGGTCGCCCTCTATTTGAAGCGAGAAGGGTTTTCGGTGCGTGTAGCCCAAGACGGCCGTACTGCCCTAAACGCAATTCGCGATCAGCTGCCCGCACTCGTTGTGCTGGACCTCATGCTCCCGGAAATTGACGGGTTGGAAATCATGCGTCGCTTGCGGGGTGATGCCACTTCAGACGTGCCGGTTATCATGCTGACGGCACGACGGCAGGAGACGGACCGCATTTATGGCCTGGAGCTGGGCGCAGATGATTACGTTACCAAGCCATTCTCGCCTGCAGAGTTGGTGTCGCGGGTCAAGGCCGTGCTGCGTCGGGCAAGGGGGAGCAGTGGCAATGACAAGGGGGAGCGGCCGTTGCAGTTCAGCGATCTTTCCATCGATCCCAAAACCCGCATCGTTACCGTGCGCAACCAATCGATCGATCTCACCGCCACTGAATTTAACCTGCTCTGGTTCATGGTGAGCCACCCCCGCCAGGTGTTCAAGCGTGACCAACTTCTGGAAAATGTCTGGGGCTTTTCCGAATACGTCGATCCCAGCACCGTTACGGTTCACATTCGCCGCCTGCGCGAAAAAATAGAAGTCGATCCCAGCGACCCCACCCATTTGCTCACCGTTTGGGGCGTCGGCTACAAGTTCGATCCTGGATAAATCATATGGTAAAAAGCCTGAATCGCAGCACCTATTTTGACAACGTCAGCCGCACGCCCTGGCGCCTTTTTGCCATCGGCATTGTGGCGGCATTGGCGGTTGTTGCTATTCTGATGGCTGTGATCATGCGAGCGCCAGTCAGGGAAATCACCACGTTAATGTATTGGCTCAGCATTTCCTCCCTGATTTCCTTGATCGTAGGCTACATTTTGTATCGGCGTGGCCTCACCCGTTCCCCATCACTAAGCCTCACGCTGATACTCACCTACGGCTGGGCGGGATTGCTTACCCTCAGCAACGTTTGGCTGATGTCGGAGCAGATGTTCTTTAGCAAAGATCACGATCTCATTTTGAGCGGCATATTGCTGCTTTTTGCCGCCATTATTGCCACGACGTTTGGCATTTTTGTAGCAGCAAGCGTGACGGACGGCTTGCGGCAGCTGGCACATACGGCCCATCAGATTGCGGAAGGAAACTTGCAGGCGCGCGTGTCGATTTCTGGCCGGGACGAAGTGGCCAAAGTGGGTGAAACGTTTAATGTGATGGCGGCGCAGCTCCAACATGCGGCGCAAGAAAGGGAAGAATTGGAGCAAATGCGCAAAGATCTCATCGCCTGGACATCGCACGATTTGCGCACGCCGCTAACCAGCATCCGGGCGATGATTGAAGCGCTGCACGACGGCGTGGTGGAAGATTCAGAAACAGTGTCGCGCTATTACAGCACCATCCGTGGAGACATCATTGCCCTGAATGGCATTATTGATGATCTGTTTGAACTGGCGCAGCTAGACGCTGGCGGATTGAGCATGGAGATGGCCCAACATGCCCTGGCAGATTTGATCTCTGACACTATAGAAAGTTTTCGGGCATTGGCCACGGAAGAGGAGATTTCGCTGCAAGGAGAAGTGGCGCCAGATTTGGGTCTTGTGCGAATGTGTGCCCCAAAGATTGGTCGGGTGCTGGCCAATTTGGTGAGCAATGCCTTGCGCTATACGCCGGCGGGTGGCACGGTGCGGGTAACGGCCGTTCGTCAACCGGATGGCGTATCGGTGATAGTACAAGATTCTGGCATTGGCTTTGCTCCAGATGATTTAGCGCGGGTGTTTGAGCAATTTTATCGGGGTGAAGGTGCGCGTAGCCGGACGCCTGGCTCGGGCGCTGGGCTTGGCCTGGCGATTGCGCGCGGGATTATCCTGGCGCATAACGGCCGTATTTGGGCAGAAAATGCCCCAGAGGGCGGCGCCATTGTTGGATTTCTATTGCCAGATTAGTCGCTCACTCATCCATTTCTCATTATTGTAACTGCGGTTACGTATACGGCCGTTCAATCATGCTACCATGCCCGCATCATGAACACACTCACCGTATACATCTCTGACGAATGTTGGTCCTGCGAAGAAACACAGCGCATTTTAGATGACATTACCCCGCAGTTCCCCGAGCTGCTGCTAAATTTAGTAAATACCCGGCAGGAACCCTTGCCAGACGGCATCTTTGCTGTCCCCACTTATTTGCTAAACGAAAAGGTGTTTTCCCTGGGCAATCCCACGCGCGAAGCCTTGCGAAAGCGACTCGCCAAGCTGTTTAGCAACAGCCCTGCCTGCCAAGAGTGCGTCTGATCACAGAGACCTGGTTAGGTTGCCTGGGTAAGAACGGCCGTCCTCAATCCATCAAGAGTAAAACCCAAGCTACCGAAAGGCGAATGAATTATGCCGCAACCCAATAGCGTCAAAGTAGATTATTTATCAAATATCCAGGTCTTCCGCGACTTAACGCCCAATGAATTGGCGCAGATGGATAGACAAGTGACCATGTCCACTTGCCAACCCGGCAAGATATTTTACATGCCAGAAGATAGCGGCGAAGTACTCTTCTTACTGAAGAAAGGAAGGGTGCAGCTCTATCGCATTGCGCCCAATGGCAAAAAACTGGTGATGGCAACATTAGGGCCTGGGGCAATATTCGGCGAAATGTCGTTGGTGGGCCAAGGAATGCACAATACGTTTGCCGAATCAGTAGATGAATGTGTGCTCTGTGTCATGAGCCGATCAGACGTGGAGCGCCTGGTACGTGAAAAACCCGAAGTTGCTTTTCGCTTTGTGGAAGCGCTGGGCAGCCGCCTGACGCAGCTAGAATCGCGACTGGAAGATATCGCGTTTAAAAGTATTCCGGCGAGATTAGCGTCGCTTCTGCTCAAGATCAATGAGGAGCAGGGCGGGCGTCAAACGGTTAATGGCTACACCCATCAGGACTTTAGCGAAATGCTGGGCACTTATCGGGAAACGGTTACCCAGACATTGAATGATCTAAAAGCAGAGAGAATGATTGATATTGCTCGCAAGCAAGTCGTGTTGTTGAACGTGCCTCGTTTGCGCCAACTGGCAGAATCCTAATAGAGATAACCAGAAATTGGTTGTTGGTATTGGAAGGAAAGCTGAAAGGAACCGCTACATTTCCTCCCGATAGCTAAAGTTGTGCCGCTTGCGAGCATCCAGCACAGCGCGGCGTAGTATTTCATAGACTTTGGCCGGTTCCTGAACATTGTGCAGCATAATTTCTGGATGGCTTGGATCATGACTGCGCACGCTGATATCCCCGATTTTAAGCACGCGTTCCCCAAATGTTTGGCTATGGTCAATATCCTGTACGCGAATGAGCTCGACGTTTTCGTGTGATTTGCCCAACAGCCCAGAGGTAATTTTTATGCGTTCGTTTGTGATGGTGTAGCTAAGAACCAGTGAAAGTAACGGCCGTCCCTGCCACAGAATAGTTTCGCCGAATTCATCGTCATCTTCGTCTTCTTGTGCGGGAACCTTCTTTTCACTCAATTGCGAGGCGTCCAACTCGCTGTCAATCTCTAGCAAAGCGGATTCAGTTACCAAGTCTACAAGCGATTCGAGCGTTTCTTTATCGAGTGCCGATAGGTCGAGTCCAGCCTGAGCAACGGCTTGCCAAACACGGGCTTTAATTCGAGCTTGTGCTTCTTTTATGGTCATTGGGTTCTCCCTATTTGGTTTGCAAATGGATTTGCATATAGCCTGTTTTGCTAATAAAAAATTAACGAAATGGTTGTAGCATAGTCCCGGCCTTGTTGTCAAATGAGAGAACGGTCGTTACAATAAAAAATCGTCTATTCACGAAGCAGCAAAGAATAAACCATCATGTTCTTTCTTAAATGCTGATAGTAATCAATCAATAACGCGCTGGAAAAATAGTAATATGCCAACTTATACTTATCGATGCAACAACTGTGATAATCAATTTGACGTGCGGCAACGTATGACCGATGATCCGCTGACTGACTGTGAGAATTGTGAGACAAAGAATTCACTGCGCAAAGTGCTGAATTCTGTAGGGATTGTGTTTAAAGGGAGTGGTTTCTACGTTACCGATAGCCGGGGCAAGAAAAGTGCGGCTGCGCCCGCTGCCAACGGCAAAAGCAGCGAAAATGGGGCTGCGACCCAGGCAGAGCCCGGTGCCAAGCAAGAAAGCGACAGCAAGGCAGAAAAGAAATCAGATGCTGACAGTGGCAAAAGCAGCAAAACAGAGAAAACGGCCGCATAATTTTAGCGACTGACCTATTTCTTCAAACTTTATCTATAAACAAAACGGCCCGCTGAAATAAGCGGGCCGTTTTTGTACCTCAAAATGAACTAAATCTGAAAACCGCCGGTAGCAGCGATCACTTTTTGGCTAAAACCATCAACAAACTGCTGAAGTTTTTCATTGAGCCGTTCCCACGCTTTGCTGGTTAGGGCATCTTGCATCTCTTGTACGCTGTTGGCGATGCCGCTGGCTAGCTTCTGTTCACAGTCACCATATTGTGTGTACCAGACCTGAATATCTGAAATACCAATCTTGTTCAGCCCAGGAATAAATTCGTGAACCAGGAACTCAAAATACTCAGATTCTGTTTCGGGACGCACATCCCAGCGCATTAAAACTTTTGCGGCCATTCTGACCCCCATTCTGGAAAATGTTTACAATCTTGCGGTGAGGATAACCGTTTCAGTCTCTTCCGGTAGATTTGAGAGAGAGAGTTTTAGGCTGTCCTCTTCAGTTGGCTCTGTCACACCCATTTCTTTCAGGAAGCGGTCGACGCCTTCCAACTCTAGCTTGAGACCAGGCAAGTGATAATGCATCGGTATTACAATGTTGGGTTCCAGCATGGACACCAATTCGGATGCCTGAGCTGCGTTGAGGCTGTTGCCGCCGCCAACTGGCAGCAGCAAAATGTTGACTTCTTCCAACGCTTCTATTTCGTTTTGAGATGGAACTTTGTCCAGGTCGCCCAGGTGCGCCACCTTTAGCCCGTCATAATCAAACAGGTAAATGATGTTGTTGCTGGCGCGGACTTCACTTCTGGTAACCATGCCAGTGATGAAGACGTTGCCAATTTCATATTCGCCCGGGCCATCGAGGTTATGTTGCGCGCCACTTACGGCCGTCGCATAATTGTGCCCCGGTGCATCATGGCTAATGGTAACAACATCTGCCTTGACCTTGAGGTTGGGCAGCCCAAGTTTGCCGTTGTACGGGTCTGTTACTACTGAAGCGTGTTTGCGTTCGGTAAGCCGAAAGCAGCTTAATCCATACCAAATTAATTCCATAAAATAGTTCTCCTTACAGCCTATAATTATACCTGATAATTGGCTAAGCGGATAATAAGTAGACTCAAAATGGCGAATCAATTTCGTGTGCTGGAAATGAATGGCGGTGAGGTACTTGGGAAACGGCCGTTTTCACAAAATCCTGTCAAATTACAGTTGCCCATCTGCCAAGCTGGCTATACCGATGCCCAAATTGATGATTATGCCGGGCGGCGCCGGGCGGCTTATCCGTGGCGGCCCGGAACGAAGCTGCGCTTGAGGGCGCGCTTTTCCCATGAAGCAGACCAGCTTGTGGGTACCGCCGGATTTGGCTTTTGGAACGCCCCATTTGGTGATCCCACAGTGCCGTGGCCTGCCTTGCCGCAGGCAACCTGGTTCTTTTTTGGCTCGCCACCCAACGATTTGCCGCTG
>CBDUOF010000081.1:0-15725 GCA_965368765.1 uncultured Anaerolineae bacterium
CAGCAGCGCAATCTTCCCATCAGCATCGGCATGAATACCCCAACCATACCGCTTCGTCAGCGGCGATGCCCGAAAGCAGGGCTGCCCCTTGGAGAAGTAGATGTGCCGCTGCTCGTCCAGTTCATCATCGGCTAACCCTTTGCGCGTGGCAACGACTGAGAAGAGCACATCATCTGACGTAAATTCATACGGATGCCCATGCAGCATTTCGTATTGCAAGTTGGCAACCGACTTTTTGTCGCCTTTCACAGGCGGGACTTCACTCGCCTCAACCGGGCAATCTTCCGCTGGTTCGATCAATGTGTTGAAATAATTTGTTGAATGCATATTTTCTCCAATAAAGTTTCTGCTTACAAGACACGACGCATGACGACGCGATTCTCTGAGGGTCTTCGAATCGGCTCAAATCCACACTGTGAAAAGGTTGATTCAAACCCGACGTGGATAGAACCACCCGAGCGGCGCTTGTCATTTGTGAAGGGGAATCCATCAATCGCCTCTGCCTTATAATCGCGTGCCAGCTCCACAGCGGCCGTAAGCAACACGTTACTTAGACCCTGCCCTCGTGCGTCAGCGTGAATTAAAAAGCACGGCGCAAACCATACATTTGTAAACGGGGCCACTGCTTTAGACCGGTAAGTTGGCGTCTTAATAGCTCTGGCATAACGTTCTCGTGGACCCACTGCACACCAACCTCTTGCTTTGCCGTCTACATAAGCAACGATGCCAATTGGCGGAGAGTCTGCATGAGCCAATTGTGTGAATAGTGCGCGATTTTGCTCAGCGCCACCTGAGTGAAACGCTTTGACCGAGATGATGTGCCACATGCACCAGCAGCGATCAGCTGGCGTGTTTGCGCAAAAAAGATTGTTTAAATCGTCTAGCTGTGCAGGTGTCGCCAATTTTGTTTCTATCATATTGTTTTCGTAACCAATTCGTAGCTGCGACTTCCAATTGCTAATGGTAGCCGCGTAGCGTGTATGATGCCAAACGCAGCAGATGTTCACGTATAAAGCCGCTGGCAAGTACGCGCTTAAATCTATTTTCGGCCGAATCTCAGATAATGCTCCCTCACCGTCTTGTCAAACTTCTCAATGGCAAAGCGTAAGGTCTCGCGCGGCATCGTCGCTGCATGGCGATCCAAAAACTGTCTGAGACGCGCCTCGTCGTGCTTGCCAGCCTCGCGCAGCCAGCCCCCGACCGCTTTGTTAATCAGGTCATGCTCATCGTCGACCAAAATCTCCGCGATGGCGAACGTATCATCTAAATCATTCTGCCGGATAAAAAAGTAGGTGCTGGTAATCGCTGTCCGTCGCTCCCAGACGTCCTCTGAGCGAGCAAGCTGATAAAGAATATCACGTGGTTTATCGTACAAATAGCCGCCCACGACATAAGGCGCAGCGCGATCAACAAATCCCCAGTTATTCAGGCGGTCGTGGCGCCTGATATACAAATCGAACAGGGCTTCGCGCCGTTCAGGGGGTGTTTGCTTGCGCCGCGCCTGAAAATCCATGATGCTGACCGCCCCCATCCGCGCTTCATAATAGTGACTATCCAGCAGCGCCTCAATCTCGTTGAGCGGCATGTCAATAAACGCCTTGGCAAGATCAAACACCGCTTTGAAGCGGATGCCCAGCGATTGTGTTTCACCATCATCGCCGCGAAACGCACCCATGTTGCTATCTTTGGGATCGGCCGATTGCATTTTCAACAAACGAGTGAGAAAGTGCGCCGCCGTTAGATCATTGGAGTTATTCATTTAGATTACTTTGAGATTTCGAGCGCAGCGCCGTCAACCGCTGCGCGCAAGCCTAGCCGCTCACTGACTGGTTAACGTATCAACTATCTTTTTGATGCGCCGCTCGCGAGTTGCCTGGGCCTTGGCACTGACAACTTGACGCACAAACTCCTTCTTCTTGGAAGGTGCCGAACCTTCAAATGCCTCCAATGCGCCAGCCTCACTTAGTGCTGCTTGCAAATCCTCAGGCACCTCGACAGTACGCGGCTCTAAATCGAGCTCAACCGTCACATCTAGGGCTTCGCCGCCTGAAACGCCCGCCGCCCGCCGATGGGCAGCGCTCAAGATAATCATATAGTCGCCGTCCAACCTGGCAACGGCGCCGCGATAAGTGTAATTCTTCAGCGTCACGCGTACAAGCGGCCGTTTCCCTGACCCAAGTTGCTCTACCACCTCGTCCGGAACATGGATGCCAGTGTTGTTTCCGTGCTGGCGAATTGTTGTATGATAGGTAATCGGTTGTGTTTTAGTACTCATCTGTTTTATTCTCCTGAGTATTTAATCAAATACCTGTTTGTGATCCATCTTGAAAAGTATCTCGGACGGCCTTAGGTAAAAGCCGATCTTGCCCTGGTGCAAATCGACCATCTAAAGCGTGCAGCTCTTTTTTGCCTGCAAACGGACCAGCTGTTGAGGCTAGAAACACAACCTCCAGGTGCGATGGCTTCTGGTGTGAGGTCGTTAGGGAAACAAAACGGCCGTTACCCAGATAAACGTTGCAGCAACAGCGGCTCACGAATCGCCGCTGCGTCCAGCTTGCTTGCACCAAGAAACGTCATAAATCGGGCAAACCCGCGAGCCAATGCCAGGGCAAAAGCCTCATCTTTACCGAGGCTCTCATCTTCCAACCAAAAGCCCAAAATGACAAATGTATTGGTCGCCCGATCGAGTTTGCTGTCAAAGCGCGCCACAAGCCGGTCGCCCCATAAAACCGGCAACGTGTAGTAGCCAAACTTACGCTTGTCCTTAGGTTTGTAAACCTCCCACACATAGTCAAAGTCGAATAGAATTTTGGCGCGCCCGCGGGCGCTGACGGGATCGAGTGGTGCGAGGAAAACAACCTCTTCTGTGGTGGTCGTTGCCAACGGTGTCCACGCTTGCGGTACACGTCCGGCGCTCAACTCATGCAGCAGCTCAGTGTCGCTGGCGAGTGCGTAATGCACAAACTTCCAGCCTTCCACTTTCACTTCAATAACGTCACCATCCAGTAACATTGCCTTTAGGATCTGCTTCACTTGGTCGAATGGCACACCACGGTGATAGGAGTCTTGCGTGCGGGTTACTCGCGAAAGACCCGAGAAGCTAATGTCCTTTTGGATTAGGAAGCGGTCCGTCTCGACCTCGTTGCCTTCACGGATAAAATTCGCCGGGGCGACTGTTTCGGTTAGTGCATAAACGCGCTCAAAGTTCTCGCGGTGGTGGGTCATCACTTCACCTGTGCGCCACAAATAATATAAAGCCAGGGCGCTGTCTTTACGTCCCCGGTAACTATCCGTTCGTTTTCGCTTCGCCATTTTGAAGTCGCGGTTGCTCACGGTGCCCCGCTCATGCAAGATGGCCCGCATTTCGTCAATGGCCTCGGCATGGTCGTGTGCCATCTTCTGGATACGTGTGGCATTGTCGCGCTCGCGGCGCATAACCACACGCCAGTGCGGCAGTTCATGCATTGGCCGAGTGGCCAGCCAGCCGCCCCAGTCGAAGAAGTTGCGCCGTTCGTAGGTCACCTCTTCCCACAGGCCAGGCGTGTAATCGAGGATACGGCCGTACAGCGTGATATCATGACTGCGGGCGATGATTTGCAGCGGGTCGAGCTGCAAGTATTCCATCTCGCGCATAGCCTGCTCTGTGCCCTCAATGCCGCGCCAGCGCCGCCCGGGCCACAGCCCCTGCTTTCCGAGGATAAAACGACGGGCGATGTCAATGTTAATCGTGAGCATGATGACCTCTTATTCTGCCAACGTTTTCATCACCTTTTGCAACCGCGCCGCCCGGCCTTTAGCGGTGGTTGCCTTCAAGATGGGGAGCATGAGTGTATATTGGCTGCTCTTGTCTAATCGATCAAAGGCCTGCTGCGCTTGCGGATGATACGCCAGCGCAGCTTCCAGATCGGATGGTACAGTAACATTGCGTTGCGGTTCATAAGCACCCTGCCAACGGCCGTCTTGCTTCGCCTTTTCAATCTCTAACAAGCCAGTCGGCTGCATGCGTCCAGAAGTGATTAAGGCCATCGCTCGCGCCACATTGAGCTTTGACCACGGGCTTTTTGATCGCCTTGGTGAATAACGCTGTAAATAATAGGAGTGGTCAAACCCTTTGCGTTGGCTATCGATCCAACCGTAACATAGGGCAACATCCAGTGCTTCAGAGATGGTTACAGATGATTTTTCTGCCTTTTTCTTGGCGATTCGCAACCACACGCCGCCCGACTGATTGCAATGCGAGCCAAGCCAAGCTTCCCATTCGTGGGCGGTCGCGCAGTCAATAACCGCTTCATCGCTTAGGTTTGCCATATAAGTTCTCCAAATTCTCGATGAGATTCAAGCAGTTCAATTGAATTATGCGGCTAGCGCATTCATGATTTGTCTAAACTGTTTGAGGTGCGAGCGTTCATGCTCGGCAAGCCACTGAGCATAGAACTGCACAGTTCGTTCATACGGTTTGCCCGCCACCTTAACAGTCGCGGCACGCAGCCAATCCTCAGGGGCCAACGAATTCAAGCGTATCAATAACTCAGTGCGCGGTGTAGTAAAAGCGTGAAAAGAAGGCTGAAAATCCCGCTCAGGGTAGTGGTTGCTTTTGATCCAGGTGGTGGGATTGATGGCGCTAAACGTTGGCCCGTCTTCAGCGAGGATGGTCTCGATGCAACCGCCCCACACGTCTGCGCAAGAGCGCAGGTGGGCCAGCACTTGCGTAGCAGACCATTCACCATCGCCGGGCGGCGTACGCAATTGCGCTGGGGTTAATACGGCCGTTAGCTCCGCAACCGTTTGTGGATTTATCTTAAGCAGGGTCAGGATTTTTTCTATAGGAATTGGTTTTTTAGCCACGCGCTGTTTCCTTGGGCAACATTAGGTCAATCTGCTCTCCGCATCGCGCCATGAATCATCTGGACAGGCGCACAAGGCATTGTTGAGCATGTCGATAGTGGCAGCAAACTGCTGCCACATGATCGTTTTCCAAATGGTAGTCAAATTGAGCTTCCTGTACCTTAAGTTATGCCAAATGCAGCCGAAGCGGCTTACTTTTTACCCGAACGATGACTCCCTTTGCTTCAAGGTCCAGTTGTACCGCTTTTAGCCACCAACCCGCCGTTGCGCCTCCGGGAAATAAATCATCAGGCAATTTCGGCAGCAGTTGTTGGTATAGATCTGCGACCGTTATCCCTGGTTCCGTCGCTGGCATTACAGCCAGAAGCACTTTCTTCATCGCTTCGTATTTGCCTTTGTCCACGCGTGTGATACGCCCGGGATTATTGACATTTTCAACTTCTATTTTTTCGGAATCTTTGCCCATCATTTACCTCGATTTCTGTTCTGACCTGAAACGTGACGATGTCATTTGGCAGCTCCCTTTGGAGCACGTTCGGCAGAAAGTTGCCTGTTAACGGTGCTGGCGGTTTGTAAATTGTTCTCCATTAATTTTCAGGCGCGGGTAGAGATTTGTTGCACCGCCCAGCTATTACCATCCGGATCATCAAAAAAGATAAACCCAATGTTATCCAGCGCTTCTCCTGCAAAATCTTTTGGTTGTTCACCCATTCGCGTAATCTCGCTCACCTTGACACCGTTTTGCACCAGTTGGTCCCTTGCCGCCTCAAGATTGTTGACAACAAGTTGCAACCCCTTGAGTGATCCGGGCGCCATATGCGCAATTCCTGTGCCAATAACGATGGAACAGCCGGAACCAGGTGGGGTCAATTGAACCACCCTCACTGCCTCATTGACTCGCGTATCATGGTCTATCGTGAAGCCAAGCTGATTTGCATAAAACTCTTTTGCCCGATCGATGTCTGATACGGGTACAACAATCACTTCAAGCGTCCAGTTCATGGTTTATCTCCAAATTACAGTCAAGAGTTCTTCTTTTTCCAAGAGATATTCATTTTTTGTCTCCTGCTAACTTCCACCCCGTGATGTTCATTCAGGCGCTAGGCGTTAACTGGTAAAGACATCAAGTCATTGACAAGTTCAATAAAGTTCGGCTTAGAAAAGGAGTGGCCACGATCATCAAATTGGCGAGCCAATGCAGTTGGCATTTTTCCCTTCCATCGGGATAAATGAGAGAAGGGAACCCATTCGTCATCCTTGCTATGATACAAGAATATTTCACCAATATTGGGTAGGGTTGAGGCAAAGTCCGTGTCTAGCGCGAAATCATCACCCGCCCACTCGCCGTCTTTGCATTTATAAGGTGTCGCGATTAAGAACAGGCCGGCAATGACAATATCCGGCTCTTCCTCTGATAGAAATTTCAGGATTGCAGCGCCACCCAGAGAGTGAGAAATGATGATTAATGGGTTCTTGAAATCTTCCAGTTCGGCCTTTATTTCGGCCTTCCATGTGTCATACTCAACATTTTCGAGTCCAGTGAATAGCGGATATTTTACCACGTACTCAGAACCTAAAGCATTCTCTACATAGTTTACAAGAACCCGATCTTCTTTGTTAGCACCCTCTCCTGCACCTTGAATGAACAAAATATTAGTCATATTATTATTCTCCTGAAATTAAAATATTGATTCTGGTGAGAACGGATAATGCTAGCTGTTCAGGTGTAAGCGGGGCAACGACATCGACAAGCATACGCTGGTAATTGCCCCACCCTTGATAGAACGTCATCAGTGGATAAGCGGAATCAGACATTTTGATCACCTTCCTTCTATTGCTAATGGTCTTTTGATTGGACAGCAAGTCGCCAATTATAGAACGTTTGTTCTTATATGACAAGGATAGATGTAGTCATTTTCAGTCATCGGCCAGCCGCCCAGCCTGAAACCAGAGCATCTCCTGAGGTGGCAGCGGTCTGGGTTGAGCGGCTAGCCTTACGCCGCTGCCACTCTGCTCATCTTATGCGTTCAACCAGCATGCTCAACTATTTCTACCTCTTCAGGAACGCTAAAGAGCAAAACGCAGCCAGTCTCAGAATGGACTGAATGGGTGCCTCCCGGTGGTGTATAAAGGTAGTCACCGGCTTTGAGATGCCTGACCCCAAAGTGAACCTCTCCCTCTAACACGAAGGCTTCTTCGCCGGCAGGATGACGATGCTCCGGGTAAGCTGCTCCAGCAGCAAACTTTAAAAGAAACGTTGGCGCTCTGCCAGCCACTTCATCGAATCGGAGAGACTTCACCGAAATACCGTCCGTTTTGACGCCTATCTCAACCAAAGGAATCCAATCCATTTCCGTCGTTTTTGTTGTGTAGTTGTTCATATTACCTCCCTGTTTAATATTTTTTTTGTGGGATTACTCACCGTATCAGCGCTCAAGCTGCAACGGCCGTTCCTTCCTCGATCGTTTTTTCAATTTCTGGCCAACGGCTAAGTCGATTGAGGCCAAGCGCTTCATAGACTTTCCTGGCATGTTCGGCACTCCCCAATTGACCCAATAAGACCAGAGCAGCCTCATAACTTACATGGCCGTGATTCGTCGTCTATCTACCACAACTGGCCTGTCGTGAATCACCTGAATGGCAGGAAATTGGGCTTGCAAACGACCTTCGCCGCCAAACCAGGTCGTGGCTTGCTTGCCATCCAGCACCCCTGCACTGCCCAGGATAAAGGAACCGGCACAGACGCTGCCCAGCCAAACGGCCGTTTCCGCTTGTGATTGGATAAAATGATTCAACTGGTCGTGCTGCAAGAGATGGGTCATGTCATTGTCACCTGGCACGAGCAAAACATCCAGTGACAGACTATCGGCAATGGTGGCATCAACCGTCAGCTCTAACCCTCCTTCGGTACATATGGTGGGGCGTGGCTTAACGCCAATCAGCCGGACATTGCCACCAAGGCGTAGCTCAAGATTAACCGAGTGGATGATCGTGTGCATGCGTGTTTTCCTCCTCGCTTGGTTGTTTTGTATAATAGGCGAAAGCGCTGGCCAACAATTGTATTTTTTCGACATCTTTGGACAAGCGATGGCTCACTTTCCCGACACACCATTAGATTATTTAGGGTTCCGCATGATTGAACCGTGCCAGTTATTACGGCCGTTTATCCGATCATATTGGTACTTTCGTCGCGAGGCGCCGCTAACAACATTTCACGAAGAATTTATGCATCCAACCGGGGGATGGGGTATTGTCCTCAATTTAGGGGATGGGCTGTATCTAGATAACGAGCCGGTGGCCGATCCAATATTTTTGGATGGCGCCAATACGATATCACGCAAGATGGGCTTTTTCGGACGTGTGGAACTTCTGGGGATACGATTTTATGAAGGGGGTGCCTATCCATTTCTCGGCCTGCCTCTCAATCATCTGAAAAACGAAATTTCGCTACTAGACAGCCTAGCAACGCTTAATCTCGTGGGCCTGCATGCCCGACTGTATGAATCACCATCGCTGGCCTCCCGCATCAACTTACTTGAGACATGGTTACTTCGACTTCTAGCACGCGGTAAGGAACGCAGTCCATTAATTCCCTACTCATTGACGCTGCTGCGGTCTGGCAGTGGCCAGGCATCAATTCCGACAATCGCCCAGAAATTGGCAGTGAGTCAACGGCATTTAGAACGTCTTTATCAAAGTCAGGTAGGGATGTCGCCCAAACAGTATGCGCGGTTGTTGAGAGTTGAGTCAGCCCGGCTGGCTCTGAAGCAAGGCGCGCACCACACGATAACTGAGCTTGCAGTCGAACTTGGCTTTTACGATCAACCCCATTTTATCCGTGAATTTAGAGCGGTGGTTGGCATGACACCCTCTGCTTATTTGAAGCGACGCCAATAATATGTTCTCTACCTGTACGATACGTGTGGTATGCCCTAAAGGCAGGCCAATTCCTGTGATTCGTGTCGGCTTGCTTACTTCGATCGATACTTAACGATGGCGGAATCTCCGCATTGTCGCGTTAGCAAGACATGTTAAAATCCTAGGCCTCAAGGAGTGGTTCAAAATGGAAGAGTCGAGTTCACCTTCTTTACGTATGGATTCAGATTTAGCAGCAATGCAGCTTCTAAGCACATTGGAGCCAGAGATTGTTCAAGCGATTGCTTCCAGAGTGGAGCAATTGGCGTTGGCCGCCGATGAGTGGCTATTTCAGCAGGGGGACCCCAGTGATGCGCTTTACGTCGTGCTCGAGGGCACGCTGGTTCTGAAAGCCGTCGCTGAAGAGGCGGTCAAAAATGCGCTTACGCAGATAGGATCGGGCGAGCTTATCGGTGAGATGGAGATCTTTAGCGGAAAGCCTCGTACAACCTCGCTTCAAGCGTTGACGCCCGTTACCCTCGCCAAACTTAGCAAAGCTGCATTTGAAGATATTGCCAAGGCACATCCTAAGTTTTTGGAATGGGTTGGCGAGATCGTTGAGAAACAGCTGGGCAGAAAACAGCTTTATGAGGTGCTGCCAAAACTGTTTGGGCCGCTAGATATGGACACGATGCAGCAAATTGAGTCGCGGCTGGAGTGGTTGTTTTTGCCCCGGGGTGACGTGTTGATGCGGCAGGGCGACCCGGTACGCGATTTTTATGTAGTGATTAACGGCCGTCTTCTGGCCACAACCGCCGATGCGCAAGGCCAGGAAAAAGTATTGGGCGACCTCATTAACGGTGAAAGCCTGGGCGCCACGCAGATATTGACAGGGGCGAACTCAACCGTCACGATCCATGTCGGACGAGATACGTCCGTGGTGAAGTTCTCGCAAGAAGCGTTTGAATGGCTCATTACCACCTATCCAAAAATCCTGAAACAAATAAGCATTGACATCTCTCACGACTTGCGGCGCGTCATTCAGGGGCCGGACGCGGATCAGCGAACGCGGAATCTGGCGCTGGATATTGTGCTTGTCCCGTTGACGCCAGATGTACCGCTCGCTGAATTTGCCCAAACGTTAGCGACCGTTTTAAGCAAAACGGGACCAACGCTGATTTTGGATACCCAAAGTCTCGACGATGCCCTAAACATTCCGGGTATTTCGCAAACGCCGGAAGGTGATCCGGAAAATATACGTCTGGTTGCCTGGATGAATGAACAAGAAACAAAGTACGCATTTACCCTATACGAGGCGAATGTAGAAAATACGCCCTGGACGCGGCGCAGTTTGCGGCAGGCGGATCATATTGTATTTATTGGGCGGGCTTCGGGTTCTTCGGATTTGAGTGAAGTAGAAACTGCCGTATTGCAAGAGTACAACAAAACGATCAGCGTGCCTCAAAGCCTTGTCTTACTTTACGAGCCCGGGCAAGAACCGCACCAGACACGGCGCTGGTTGGAACCCCGTCAGGTGAATCATCATCAACATTTTCGGATGAGGCAAGCAGCCGACTTCCGACGGCTTGCCCGCCTCCTTACCGGGCGGCGCGTGGGCTTGGTGTTAGGTGGAGGCGGGGCGCGCGGATATGCTCACATCGGCATCATCCATGCCTTTAAGGAAGCGGGTGTTGAGATAGATATTGTGGGTGGCACCAGTATGGGGTCAATCATCGCCGGTCAATTGGCCATGGGCTGGGATTATCCCACGATGATGCAGCGTTCCAAAGCCGCCATGCCCAAATCTGTGTTTGATTATACGTTGCCCATCGCAGCGCTCAATTCCGGGCGCAGATGGACAAAAATGGTCACTACCCTCTTTGAAGAGGTGCAGATTGAAGATCTGTGGCTGAACTATTTTTGTGTCTCAGCCAATCTCACACAGGCGAAAACGGTTATTCATGACAGCGGCTCCTTATCTGAGGGCGTACGAGCCAGCACCTCTATTCCCGGAATCATCCCACCCGTCCTTAAAAATGGCGATCTGCTTGTTGATGGCGGTGTGCTGGACAATTTACCGGTGGCCGTGATGAAACAGCGCAATGGCGGTGGGCCGATAATTGCCAGCGACGTGAGCGCGCCCGTCGATTTACAGGTAACCACAGATTTTGGCCTTCATCTCTCTGGTTGGAAGCTATTCTGGCAACGGATCAATCCATTTGTTAAAACGCCAGACATTCCTTCGCTGGGAGCCACCATTATGCGCTCCAGCTTGCTCAGCAGTGCGCACGCACTGGATGCAGCCAAGGCGCTTGCCGATATCTACATTTATCCACCTGTCGAGGCGTATGGCACATTGGAGTTTCCGGCAATGGAAAAAATTGTGGATATTGGATATGCGTACGGGAAGAAGATGATTGAGGAGTGGCGCGCGGCAGGCAAGTTGGACAAGTTCTTGAATCAATAAGCTTAGCGAGGACAGCAGCGCACTTGAGTAAATCACAGAAAGTACTTTGAAAAACGAAGCGCGATTTTTCCGTGATTTGCTCAAGTAAAACCAATTTTCCGATTATTCCTATTCAAAAATTATTTTTGGTTATTACATGAATGGGCAGATATTTTGCCAATAGATTTTATTCGTTTTCCAAGTAGGAGATTGCAGACGGGAGGGCGGGAAGTGAAACCTCTATGCTTGCCGCTACTTCTAATGTCTACAATGGCAACACTTTTATGAGTTCTGATCCGAGAAATGAAAAACAGTTTTTTTTAGATGAAACAAACCTGAGCCGCGTGGTTATGTACTTATTTGGCCTTTATTTCGCGGTCGTGATGCGGCTGCAGGTGATAGGGCAGGAGAAAGTGCCATCAGAAGGTGGCGGCCTAATGGTGTCGAATCATTTGGCCCAGATTGATTCTTTTTTGATACAGCATGTCGCACCACGCCATGTTTTGTTTATGGGTAAGGCAGAAATTTTCGGCAATCCCGCAAGCGATTACTTCTTTCGCCATATGGGAACGTTTCCGGTGAATCGGGAGCGGATGGATCGGTGGGCGTTGAAGTATGCCCTGGAGATTCTGAAAAAAGGGCGTGTGTTGGGCATCTACCCTGAAGGGGAGCGCAGCAAGCATCAGCAGCTGCAAGAGGCCAAGGTTGGCCCGGCCTATATGGCAATAAAGAGTAAACGGCCGTTAATCCCCATCGCCATTACCGGAACCCACCGCGTATTAAGGCAATGGTGGCCACTACGTGCGCCAGTCACAGTGCGCTTTGGCGAACCGCTCTATCCACTACCCGATGAATCGCCGCAGGCACTAACAGACCGTATGATGCACTCCATAGCGACGATGCTGCCCCCGGAAATGCGGGGAGTGTATCAAGTTGAAACGCCGGTAGATTAATTTACGATTATCAAGGAAATAGATGACACCTTCATCGGCTCAAAAAAAGAAATGGCTCCCTTTATTGTTTTCGGCCGTTTTTGGCGTGCTGCTACTTTTTCTCATTGCCCAGGGCAGCCGCATCCAAACCGTTCAGGCCGAGGCCACGCAGGTGCCGCCCAGCCCAACGCCTGAACCCGGCCACCTCCCTGGCGAAACACGGGCCCACATTATCAACTCACCAGCCGACTGCGCCCAAAGCAGTTATCGTGAAGTAGAAAATACCGGCAGCGAGAATACCTTTGCCGAAGCGCCCAACCCAGATGGCCCAGTGCTGGTGGATTTAGGGTTATACATCATCCAAATAACCGCAATCGATATTGCCGAAAACACCTTCCATATGGAAGGCTTCCTGGATTTGGTCTGGTGCGATCCGCGCCTGGCGTATTCTGTTAGCCAAACGGGACGGCAAGAAGAACTTTATTTAGAAGAAGCCGCACTCAACAAGATTGAAGAAATTTGGTGGCCAGACGTTGAGTTTGTTAATGAGGCTGGAGCATCTGAAATCGAAAACGCGGAACTGATCATTCTGCCCGACGGTACGGTCGACTACCAAGCACGTTTCAATGTGGAACTCGAGGCTCACTTTGATTTGCGCCAGTTCCCCTTTGACCAGCAACACCTGGAGGTTGAGATCGAGTCATTCGCCTGGGACAATGAGTATTTGGTCTTGCACCAGGAGGAAGACAAAATTGGCTTTAGCACCGAATTTCAAATCCCTGAGTGGGAAATCAAGCGGGTCGATTCCGTAATTGCCGAGAAGCAGGAGGTTCGTGACCGCAAGCCATTCTCTGAATTCGTGATGGAAATCGAAGTGTCTCGCCTGTCTAGCTACTACCAATGGAAAATCCTGTTGCCTTTAGTCATCCTCGTGGCCATCTCCTGGTCAGTATTCTGGATGATTGGCGACGGATTGGCTGACAGGATGAGCGTCTCGCTTACCGGACTCTTAACCATTGTGGCTTATCAGTTCGTCGTTTCCGATGGCTTGCCGAAGGTGTCTTATTTTACCCTGATGGATGGCATTTTGACGCTGTCCTTTGTCATGATGGCTTTGACAATCATGCAAAACATTTATGTCAATACTTTATATCTCCACGAAAAAGAGGCAGCAGCAGCCAATTGGGACAAGATATGCCGATGGCTCTTTCCGATCAGCTATTTCAGTGGGCTGATCATCTTATTTGCGCTGTACTTGCTGTTTTAGGTGGCATAAAACAGGTTCTTTAGGCCAGAAAAGGGTGATTCGTCCATTTTCACTGGTTACGACAAGTAAACGTTTTTATCTCACCACATTGCTTTTGTGATCTACCTGGCACGCAACGCATTTGTTTTCAGAAGTCAATCAGTCACCGGTCGATCCCGCCAAATTCTCTAATGCCTTCACCAGGGCATGATTGCCTTCTAAACCAAGACCCTGCTGTTGGAGTGTGCGGTAAAGGTTAAACACCATACTCGTGCCCAACATGGGCACGCCTAGCTGATCGGCGGCTTCCAGCACCAGACGCAAATCTTTTTGCTGCAAATCAATTGTAAAGCCGGGACGCCAATCCCGTTCGACCACCTGCGGGCCGCGATTGCTCAACGTCCAGCTGCCTGCGGCTCCAGGCATGACGGCTTCCAGCATTTTGTTCAGATCGAGGCCGCCCGCCTGGGCAAACAGCAACGCTTCCCCAAGTCCTAACATTGAAATCCCCACCAAAATCTGGTTAACCAGCTTCACCGATTGGCCCGCACCACTGCCACCGACATGGGTAATGGCCTTACCCATCGCTTCAAAGACGGGCATCGCGCGGGCGAACTGGGCTGCGTCCCCCCCCCACCATAATGCTGAGAGTGCCGTTGGCCGCGCCTTCACTGCCACCGCTGATGGGGGCATCCAGCATGTGCACACCGCAGTCGGCAAATGCCTTTGCCAGGCGTCGGGTAACTTCTGGACTAATGGTGCTCATATCGATGACAAGATTGCCGGGCTTGGCGCCAAAGATGACACCGTTTGCCTGCAGCATCACGTGCTCAACGTCAGGCGTGTCGCTCACACAGGTGATGATGATGTCAGCATGGCTGGCGACATCGGCGGGACTGGTAGCGGCAATAGCGCCGGCTTCGATAAGTGGATCCATTTTGGGGTGGGTACGGTTAAAAATGTAGACGACAAAGCCTTTTTCTAGAAGATTGCGCACCATGCCTTGTCCCATAATGCCCAGGCCAATAAATCCGATTTTTTCTTTCATGTCCTGCTCCAAACTAATCGCTGCGAATGTCGATAATTTCTGTGACGACGGGTTCGATAGCGGCCCGCACGGCCGTTTCAGTCATGTGTCTTACCTTAAAGGTCACAATCCGATTTGAACTCGCATCTCCAGAGAATTGCCCGAAGGCCACGAAGCTGCCGTCGGCATTGGCGATGGCGTGGGTGATAGCTGCCAATTCGCCAAGCTTTTCGGGGACAACGGCCGTTACCCGCACGCCTTGCTCCCGCGCGCCCATTAGCTCCAGCAATATCTTAAACAAATCCGTCTCCGTAATAAGCCCAACCACATCCCGATCTTTGACCACGGGCAAGCCACCAACCTTGTTATCGACCATGATGCGGGCCGCTTCTTCGATAGGCATCTCCTCTGTGATTGTCAGTACCTCTTTGGTCATCACATCTTTGACTTTGATACGATTCACCAGGTAGCTAATCTCCCAGATGCTTAGTGAGGTCGCATCCGATGGAGAAGCATTGAGTAAATCTTTATCAGAAACAATGCCCACCAAACGGCCGTTCGCCACCACAGGTGTACGCCGAATACGCTCACGCTGCATCAACTTTAAACAATCTGGCACAGACATTTCTGGGGCAACCGTAATTACCGGGCTTGACATGCGTCGTTTTACTAACATGCGCGACTCCTTCATATAGGAAAATGGGAAAGCCGCCGACGTTCACTCACTCGACACAGATGTGACGTTTTTGTGTCACGTTGCCGCAACTTCTACGAGATGGAATATCGAAAAGTTTGAGCGCTTTCGGCAAGCAAAATAGTTCCTGTAATCATACCCTAAATTGCTTCCCACTGCCCGTAAATGTTAGGCATCCTGCCGTTTTCGCAGGCGGATCGGCGACTGCTTTGGCACGCGTTCAATTAGCCCTTTGGCCTCCAAATCAAGCTGGACGGCTTTGGTGTACCAGCGCACCGATCCGGGCTTGGGGAATAGGGCTTTGGGCACGTTTCTGGCCCCCAGATGTGCCGCCACTTGCTGTTCCAATTGGGCAAACGGCATCCCATCGCTGCTGCTGTCGGGCAATGCAGTAAGCATTGCCTCGCGGATGAGACTGTACTTTTCTTCTTTAAGATTTTCCTGATACTCGGGATGGTTCACGTTTTGGGCTTTTACCGTACTCATGTCGTTTCTCCTTTTTTTTAACAAGTTGATGGCATTATAAAACGGCCGTTGCCCATTCCGCTTGTTCAATCCTGCTCATTTTGCATTGCTAACCGACAAAATCACAGAATGTTCTTGAAAAAAGGAAGCGCGATTTCTCTGTGATTTGCCCAAGTAAAAACCAGTTTCCCGCTCATTCTAATTCATAATTCTTT
>CBDUOF010000082.1:0-15642 GCA_965368765.1 uncultured Anaerolineae bacterium
CGGGCAAAAAACAGAAAATGAGTATGTGGGCGTCCATTCTGGCCTAATGGATCAATATGCCTGTGTTGCCAGCCAGGCAAGCCAACTCATCTACCTGGACTGCCGCACGATGGCACATGAAATGCTGCCCCTGCCGCCAGGCGTGGCCGTGGTGCTGGTTGATTCCGGCATGCGGCGGCAACTGGCCGACCATCGCCCGGCGGAATGCCAGGAGGCAACGGCCGTTTTGCAACAACATCTGCCCCACATCCAAACCCTGCGGGACGTGTCCCTGGATGAGCTGGAGCTGTTTGGTCACCATTTGCCAGAAACGTTGCGGCGACGAGCCACCCATGTAGTGGGGGAATGTGCCCGAGCGCAGGCGGGGGTAGCGGCACTACGACAGGGGGACGTGACCACCTTTGGTCGCCTGATGCGCCAATCCCACATTAGCTCCCGGGACAATTATGAAAACAGCACGCCGGAACTAGACTTATTGGCGGCCACAGCCTGGTCCGTTCCTGGCTGCTACGGCGCCCGCTTTGCCGGTGGCGGTTTTGGCGGCTTCATGCAAATTCTTGCGGAGGCAACGGCCGTTTCCAAGCTGATCGAATCAATTAATGCAACGTTTGAAAAGGAATACGGCCGTACACCGCCCAGCCTCGCGACCAAACTCACCGACGGCGCAAAAGTCCTATCAGTATCGGATGTGCTATAATTTAGGCTATCCGATACCGATACGAGGTTGTTTTGATGGAGTCACGTTTAGAAAAGCGAATTTTGCAGAAGAAAGAAGCATTGGACGGGCTACGGCCGTTGCCTCAGGCTGCCCTTCGCCGCCTCAATGAACAGCTAACGGTTGAATGGATTTACAACTCCAATGCCATCGAAGGCAGCACCCTCACCCTTCGTGAAACGCAACTGATTTTAGAACAGGGCATCACCATCGGCGGCAAAAGCCTGCGAGAGCATTTTGAAGTGGTGAACCATCAGGAAGCGATTGCGTTGGTAGAATCGCTGGCTGTTCAGACTGAGCCGATAACTGCTTATCAAGTACGCCAACTTCATGCCCTAGTGCTGGCAAAAATCGACGATGAGAATGGCGGACAATACCGCAATCTAGCTGTACGCATCGTTGGCGCAGCCCATGAACCCCCACCTGCGTGGGAAATTCCTGCGCTCATGAACGACTGGGAAAATTGGCTGCAGGAGCAAAGGGGCGTGTTGGATTCCGTTGCTTTGGCGGCGCTGGCGCACCATAAATTGGTGGCGATCCATCCGTTTATTGATGGCAACGGCCGTACCGCCCGCCTCATCATGAATCTGGTGCTCATGCGCGCTGGCTACCCACCCGCCATTATCGCCCGGGTCAATCGTCAGCAATATTATCGTGTGCTGGCTCAGGCGGATAAGGGTAAGACCGATCCGCTGGTGAACTTTGTGGGCCGCGCCGTGGAACGCAGCCTGACGCTTACTCTCGAAGCCGTCACGCCACAAACAACCTCGCCTCCGCTGGAGGATGGGTGGATACCACTTCGACAAGCTGCCGAACTGGTGCCGTATAGTCAGGATTATCTGAGCTTACTGGCCCGCACCGGCAAACTGGAAGCAATTAAACGCGGCCGTATCTGGCATACCACTCCCCATGCTTTAGAAATTTACCTACAATCAGTGACTAGCTAGGAGGCGTTCTTCCCCCAAACTCGCCGACGGCGCAAAAATCATTGAACCATAACAGTATTTGGCCAAACGTGACACGTTAGCAAGTCATTCTGAACAAAGTGAAGAATCCCTCTCAACTTTGGCAGGCAAAATCCTGATGATGGGCAGACTATTTCACTGTTGTTGCGTTTCAGGGATGCTTCGGAAGACCTCAGCATGACATTAATAGGTTCATTACTACTGCGTAATCTGTTTCCATCCCGAAACCACGCCAGCTCTGAATGGCGTCCAACCCGAATACTTTGTTTTAGTCAGAAGTCTAGCTAAATCCCTTATATCTATCACACAAATTCACCCGTACGCATCCCCAAGATTTGAATCCTCCCAGACCCAATCCTCACCTACTTTTCCTACTTCTAATAATTTTTGCAGAAGGCCTTCAAAGCCATTAGCAACAATTGGAACAGAACCACTTCTCATGAAAAAATAAAAGTTGTTAAAATAGCAGCGACCATATCGTTCAGGAGCTAAGTCAATAAGCAAGTAATCGTCTACATCTACTTTGCCAATTATGCACCATCTCCAAGCAATATCTTCTTTTATAGTTAGAGCCCGCTTTTCCAATGCTTTGTCTAAAACTTGGTCCATAGCCCACGTAAACTGCTCCGGTTGCACAATTTTGAGCGGTAAATCCTCATCTCGCCAAATTAAATGTTCAACACCCCCACACAACTGATAAAAACGTATGACTGAATCGGGGATTCTCACGTTAAGCTTTACTAATTCTTCAGGGAGATTTGGAAGTCCAGCAACAGGATATACGCACCATTGGGGGTCTCTCCTATATTGTTCAATTAGGGCTTCAATCTTCATTAGATCATTTCTCACACAAATTAGATGTTTTGACGGCTATGGTAGCAAAGAAAAATCAGCGTCATCAGCGTTTATCAATGTCCTATTCCGTTGACGGGCTGACAAAATGGAGGCGCAGGAGGTGGAGTTCCTCGTAATCGACGGTTTCGTTGAGGGCGAGGTAGACGGGGCGCAGGTACTCTGTGCCGTGTTCAGCGAAGGCGGCCAGGGCTTGCTGCTGCTGGTCGGGTGGCAGGTCGCAATGGGCCAGCAGGCTGCTGTCGCGCAGGGTTTCGCCAGCCAGTACCGCTTTCCAAAGGTGGCCCAAAATAGTGCTGCGCTTGACGTTGTACTGCTGACACAGTTCGGGGAGGGAACGGCCGTTATTATACAAATTCAGCACCTCAGCCGACCGTCCACCGGCACTGCTGCTCGATGATTTTTTGGGGGAAACGGCCGTTTTCACAATCTCCTCAACCCCATTTTCCACACAATAATTCTGGATAATCGGCAAGAAAATATCAGCAAAATTAGCCAGCTTGGCTGCGCCCACCCCATACATCGTGCCAAAGCTGGCGCGCGACTGCGGGAAGTAGGTCGCCATTTCTACCAGCGCCCGATCGGAGAAGATAACGTAGGGCGGCACACCCGCCTCATCGGCCAGCGCCTTGCGCGTTTGGCGCAACTGCTGGAACAAGCCCTGGTCATAGTTGGCATAGGCCGTCGCCGACGGGGCAGCTTGCGGCTTGTCGGGCAGCGTGCCGCGCACCGGCTCCCCCTTGAACACCGCGTACGCTTTCGGCGTCAGCTTTAGGCTACCGTGTTCCATGTCCTGCACCATTAGCCCAGCCTGGATAAATTGCCGCGCCAAATATTGCCACTCCTTCTTGCTAAACTCCCCGCCGATGTTGTAGGTAGACAGCTTGTCGTGCCCGCGTGACAGCACCTTTTGGCTTTGCGAGCCGCGCAGCACGTCGATGATGTGGTTGAGGCCAAAAAATTCCCCGGTGCGCTTGACGCAAGAGAGGAATTTTTGCGCCGGAATCGTCAAATCGACCAGATCACCCGCTTCAGTGGTGCAGTTGTCGCACAACTCACAGTTTTCTTTTTGGTAGGTTTCGCCAAAGTAGCTGAGCACCGGCCGTCTGCGGCACACGTTCGTCTCCACAAAGCCCAGCATCGCTTCCAGCCGCGCCCGCCCCCCAGCTTGCTGGCTCGGCTCCTGCTGGCTAATGAAATAGTTAATCGTCTGCACATCGCTGTAGCTAAACAGCAGCAGACAATCTGCAGGGAGCCCATCCCGCCCCGCTCGGCCGATTTGCTGGTAATAGCTTTCTAAATTTTTGGGCAAATCGTAATGCAAAATGAAGCGCACGTTGGGCTTATTGATCCCCATGCCAAAAGCGATGGTCGCTACCATAATCGGGACATCGTCGCGGATAAACTGCTGCTGGTTGTGGCGGCGGGTGGCGTCGTCCAGCCCGGCATGGTAGGGCAGGGCCGACCAACCGCGCCGCGCCAGCTCACTGGCTAAAAAGTCCACCTGCTTGCGTGTCGAGCAGTAAATAATGCCCGATTCATCGGGATGGCCCTGCAAAAAGCTGATCGTTTGGGCCAAACCATCGGTTTTGGGTTCGACGACCAAATGGAGATTGTCGCGGTCGAAGCTGGCCAAAAATTCATGGGCCTCGGCAATGTCCAGACTGCTTTTGATGTCCTGGCGCACCCGCTCCGTCGCCGTGGCCGTCACCGTTAGGCAGACGGCCTGAGGCAGACGGCGGCGCACCGCCACCAGTTGGCGATACTCTGGACGAAAGTCATGACCCCATTCAGAGATGCAGTGGGCTTCATCAATCGTGAGGCAATCGACGTTGCACTGGTCTAGCAGGGCCAGGGTGCGCGGCTGGACGAGGGTTTCTGGCGCGGCGTAAAGCAGCTTGGCTTCGCCAGAACGAATTTGATCGGCGGTCCAGTCGTAGGTGATCGGGTCGAGGGTGCTGTTGAGGAAAACGGCCGTTACACCCAACGCCCGTAACTGCATCACCTGATCCTCCATCAGCGAAATGAGCGGCGACACCACCACCGTCAGGCCAGGGAATTCCAGCGCAGGGAGCTGGTAGCACAGCGACTTTCCGCTGCCAGTAGGCATCACCGCCAGCGAATCTTGCTTGTTGAGAACGTTTTGAATGATTTCCGCCTGCAGGGGACGGAAGTTATCGTAGCCGAATATTTGTTTGAGTTGAGACTGGATCATGCCCGTATTGTAGGAGTATTTGGGTATTTGGAAAAGTGGAGATTGACCCCCGCCCTGACCCTCCCCCAGGCAAGGGGAGGGAATCTGTCCCTTCCCCATAAATGGGAAAGGGCTGGGGTGAGGGTGAGAAGGTTTCTATCTTTTGCGCCGATTTACCCGCCGGTTGCGCAAATCGTCCATCTTTTTAGACAGCGTTTGCCGAATGAGAATCGGACGCAGCTGCTGCCAAACGGGTCGAGGATTAAAACCCTCTTCAAATGCTTTGGCCGCGCTAAACTGCTTGAGGACAAATTGCTTGGTCAAACTGCGGATCGATTCTTTGCCTTCGGGAACGGCCGTAACCAAAATTTCTGCCTGTTCATACGGCGTATGCACCGACTGCGAAGGAAGCCCCAGCCAGCCAGCCCAGCTGCGCAGCCGAGAGAAACTCTTTTCCACATCCCCTTCAACGCGCTTGTTCATCTCATTGGCAGTATAAGAAAGCGCAACAGCGACAACCAGTACCAAAATTGCCCCAACTGCCTGCCACAACGGGAACGTCTCCCAGAAAGAAGGCGCAGCGGCAGCGGCCTGTTCCTCTTCTGCCAAAAGGGCATCCAGCAGCGCCTGATCCACCGTTGGATCACTTTCCTCTTCGATTCCTTCCCCCAACAGCTCTTCACGATTGAGCAAAGATTGAGCCGAAAACGCACTAAACGCATCTCCTCCATTACCGCCCTCATCAATTAATTCTGGACGATCCCAGGCGGGAATCGAAGCGGTTGGCTCAAACTGAATCCAGCCATAGCTGGGGAAAAACACTTCAACCCAGGTGTGTGCATTGCTTGCCTGCACCCGGTACGAGCTTGTTTCTTCATCAAAGCTGCCTTGTGCGTAACCACTTGCCACCCGGGCCGGCACGCCTTGCGAACGCAGCATAATGGCCATGGCCGAGGCATAGTAGTTGCAGTACGCTTCCTGGCTCACAAACAGGGTGTAATGCACCGGATCAATGCCATCCGGCGTGGCGGCAATCTGATCATTGTAGACCACGTTTTCACGCAGATAATCCCGCACGGCAATCGCTTTATCAAATGGATTGTCATAGGGGGCGGTTAATTCTACGGCCAAATCTAGCGTTTCCGGGGTGATGCTATCAGGCACCTGCAAGTATGTTTCGTTAACCCAGGCTGGGTAGTCAGTAGATTCAGCCCGCAGACTGGTCGCATCGACCAACGATAAGCGAGAGGTTACTTCGTATTGATCGCCAAGCTGCAATACAAACTTGGAGCGAACCTGGCTGACAAGCTGATTGCCCCCCTCATCCCGACTGGCATAGACGTTAATTGGCCGATCGACATCAATAATATCTGGTGCCCCATAGATAAAGCTGGAATTGGGTAGATACGAGATAACCGTTTGGGTAATCACCTCCCGAGCCTTTGTAAACGGCTGGCTGATGGGCCCTTCATCGGGAAAATGTTCTGTGAATGGATCGTTGCGATTGCTCCAGGCCCCATCCTCGTAGGTATCGTAGACGATGGCCTGCCAATAAACATAGGGCAGTTCACGCGGCACAATCACGTCCATAACGGCCGTATTGCCCACCGTTCTCGGCCCGCCCAAAACCAACGTATCCTGATACGGATCCGTGGTTGTCGTCCCGTAGGTACGCAGCGCCGAAAACATGCGGGTCCAGTCGTCCTGAAACTCACGCCACGGGCCCCTGGCGCCACTTAGCGCATCCCCCACCGTGGCGCTAGCCGACAGCGGCGGCAGGCCCCAGGCAAAAATCAAAGCCAACAGCGAGGCGATAAACCCGGCACGGATGAAATTGAACCAGATGTTTTTTTCATACCGCACGGATCCGGCCACCCACCCCTTCTCTTGTTCCGCCAGATAGGTACGCGCCACAAACAGCAAAGCCAGCAGCAGGTACAGCGCCAAATACATCTGCAATGGCCGCGGTCCGGCATAATAATAAACTACGCTAAGCAAGACCAACCCGGTCGGCAGCACCACGCGCCAAATACGTGGCTTGCGGAAAGTGTACCAGGCCGCCGTATAGCCCAAGGCCCAATAAATGAGCGATGTTTGAAAAACAAACATCAGCCCATCCCGGCTGGTGCCCCCGCTAAATAATTTTTGTAGCCAAAGCAGTTGGCGGCTAATAATGCCATCGGAAGGATTCAGGATGCGCTCACGCCACGGCATTCCCGCAAAAGAATCGATGGTGCCGACCATATAAAACACTACAAATAAGCCGTAAAGCAGCGAGAACAGGTGTGCCGTATTGGGGGAGAAGCGACTCTTGGCCAGTAAGGTACCGGCCAGCACGGCAAAGATGCCCACCAGCGGAATAACGTGCAGCCCAAAGATGAGGTCTGCCCGGGCAATTGCCATGGATGAAACCAGGATCATCGCGCCTAACAGAATTAATGTAGACCAGCCTTCTTCTAACTTAGGTCGAATGCTCATGTTAATTTTCCCTAGCGTTTTGTTGGTAGGTTCTTCTTCTCAGCAAAATTATAACCAGATGTCACCAAAATGTCACTGAGTCAGCCAACGGTTCATCGACGCTTAATCTACAGGACGCCGGCGAGGAACGGCCGTCCTTGTCCGAGAAACCTTCGCCTTTGAATCGGTCTGCCACCAGCGCAGCACGACCCAAAGAACGCCCCCAGCCACCAGACCACCCCCAACCCAGGGCCAAACGGATCGTGGCGAAACCTCCAGGGGAAAAACTACGTCACCACGACCCTCACTGCCCACCACCTGAACCACAACCTCATAAGATCCTGTTGCTACGCCGTCCAAATCAGCTTCATAAAAAAGCCGATTGATTGATTGTTCAGTCGTGGCGGCCGCCATAGAGACCGATTCGCCTCTGGCGTCTAGCACCCGGACGTCAACAGCCGCATCCAGCACCGGTTCGCCAGAAACGGCCGTAGCAATACCCACCGTCACATGAATTGGCTGATTTGCCTGCGCCCTGGGCGGATTGGTCCAAACGGATACTTGATAGGTGGCTATGGGCGCATTGGCTACCTGCAACTCGCCCCCACCGTGAGCCAACACGGTTTGTGACGCCAGCAGGAAAGCAAACATGATGATGAGCAGCCATATAACGCTATTCACGGTTCGGCAGATCACGAAGGTGGGCGTGGCAAATGGAGACGCGATTGATTGCGCCGGGCTTAAGGGATGCCAAAATCGCTGTTTAAGTTTCATGGTTCGTTCGTAGGGGAGGACGGCCGTTCCCGTTCAGACCGGCGCACAAACACAAGGTAAAGCCCACCGGTCAATACACAAAAAATGAACCATTGCCAAGCGTAACCCTGATGTGGCCCCTCAGACAAGTCAACTTCTCGCTCTGCGCGGAAAGGCGGCTCCAAATCAAGGCCATCGTCTGGTGATTCAACCAGATAAATAGGCAAAAGTTCATACGGCAGGGCAGCAGCAATCGCCTCAATCTCAATGCGATACACTTCTTGGGGCGCGGCGGTAAGCGTGTCGCCTCGCCCTGGTTGGCTTAAAGCCAGAAAGCCCGCCACCGACGTAACACCCGTAGCTGTCTGGTAACGGTCTAGCTGGCCCGCTTCGTACTCAGCCTGCGGTACCCAACCACGATTGACCAGAACGGCCGTATCGACCAACCCGTCAATCTTCAGCGGCGTTACCAACTGCACGCCAGGCCGACCCTGCCTATTTTGCAGCAGGACGATTCGCTCCTGGGAAAAATCGTAGGTGCCTGTCACCGTTGCCAGCCGATTTTCAAGCGCCTCTGCTTGTGCAGGCAGGGGTGCAGCCAAATCCAACGGTGCCGAATCCAACGCTGCCCGCAATGCCGTATTTTGGGCGCGTCGTTCTGCCAACCGATCCAGTTGCCAGATGCCCAGTCGGGCAAATAGACCCATTGCAAACAGCACCAACAGCGTGCCGCTCAACCAGCGACGGCTAAATAATTGTTTCAGTAAATCCATGCGTGGCTAACTTACAGAACTTTCCCGCTTTCACCTAAGCCAGGGGCAACAACTGCGTCAGCAGAAGCCCACTGCGCTTCTGGTAAAGGGGGTTTACGATCTTCTTGGCTTAAATAATGGCCGATTAAAATCAACGCTGCCACAATATACATCATGCTGCCCGGCACCCACATGATCACCCCACCCAATTGTTGATCAGTCAGTACGTCAAAGCCCCAAAGCCGGGGAACAGCCTCATAATAAGAATAATAACCCGATTCAGCAAAAGCCAGCACGACGCCTGTCAGCATATTGGGTGGCACCACAGAAATCACCAGACCGATGCGCCCCAACAAGCCAAACTGCTTATGCACCCGTGGCCCCGCGCCGGTCAGATGCCACCAAAGCAACATACTGGCAATAAAGAAGGTGAGATGCTCGACATTATGCACCCATTCAAAGCGAAGCGCAGCATTGTACATGCCGGGATCGTGCCAGCCAATTAGCGCGATGACCCACACCATCCAGATAATGCCAGGCTGGGTTGCCGCACGCAGAGTACGGCGAAAGCCGGACTCTCGGTGCAGCGCCTGGCTAAACAAGCCCCCAACCCGATGCCGCAGCCCGGTTGGCAAGCCCCAGAGCACAAACGGCATCGGATTGGCCACCAGCAGGAGTGGTGGCGCAATCATGATCAACAGTAAATGCTGTACCATATGCATAAAAAAGAGCTGCTGCCCAAGGGCATCAATGGGTGAGAGCAAGGCCAATGCAATAAAAAACAGACCTCCCCAGTACGCTACCAGCCGCCACGTCACCGCCAGTCGCCACCGGGACCGCACACCACGACGATAGCGCTGCCTCTGATTGCGTGAACGTTGGCGAAGTTGCCACCAGCCCCTGGAATAAAGCGTCCCGGCCAGGGCCAGGACGATAATTACTTCAATTTTCCAATCCCAGGAGAGCAATACTGCCTTCAGGACAGGATCCATGTTGGTCTACTCACTTATGGGAAGGGTCAGGAAACGGCCGTTTCCTATCCCCCATGTGCCGCGGTCCCAATCAAATACAGAGCCGGGTAGAAGAATACCCACACCACGTCAACGTAATGCCAGTAAATTGCGCAAGCTTCCACACCCCAATGTTTCTCTGGCGAAAAGTGCCCCTTACGACCCAAATTCCAAACAATAAAAATCAAAATCAGGCCGCTCAACACGTGCAGCGCATGCATACCCGTCATGGCAAAGAACACACCGCCAAATACGCCGTCCGTTGGTTTCAAATGGCCAAACCACTCAATACCAAACAGATTCAGCTCCAGGCCAAAAATATTCCACTCAAGCACAACCACGCCAATGAAAAAGATAAAGCCGAAAACGGCCGCAGTGATGAAGCTGCTCAAAAACGTCTTGCGATCACCATGTTCCATGGCAGTCTCACCACGAAACACAAAAAAACTGCTAATCAACAGCACAGTTGTGGTAATCAGCCCCAAACCCTGGCTTAATTCCGGCCGCTCGCCACCCCACAAATAGAATCGTGCAGCCAGCAATCCCAAAAACAGGAAAATTTCTGAAACACAAAACAGCCAAAGCCCAAGCCGATTGGCCCGGAGCTGTTGTGGCCAGGGCAGTTCATGGCTGTGAGCCAGATCATCATGATGCGCCTCTGCGGTTGTTGAACTCATCAGTGATTCTCCTCACGCCATAAGCGATACACGTGCATAAAAAAGTAAATAATCAAAGCTGCCTTCACCAAGGCAATGATCAGCAACAGAACCGTAATCGGCGTTTCTAAGCCGCCAATGACCGATTCAGCAATCGTTAAAGCCAGTAGCGCCAAAAAAACATATAGACCGTTGCGCTGGGCAGATGCTTTCACTTCACTCATGTGAAACTCCTTCCAAAAATAAACCAGCCCCAGCCATTGCCAACGGACGTTTCTTGGCAAAACTCTGCGTGAAGCTGTGTTTCCAAGCTAATCTCCAGCCGCTGCTGGAGCCATATTGACATACTGCGACGAGGCCAGACCATAATCATAAGGATCGCCGACAACCTCAAAAGGAACATCATAGTTGAACTCAGGAATGGGCGTAGGCGTTTGCCATTCTGGCGAACGAGACCGCCACGGATTTGTGTCTGCGACCGGTTCAGTCCGTGCACTGGCAATAAAATTATAAACCATAATCAACATTGCCCAGCCAATCACCAACGCCGTTAGCGTAATCAAGATCTGCGTGTTGGCAATGCCTAAACTTGGCTCATAGTCCGCATAGCGGCGATTCATGCCCAAAATACCCACACTCATCTGACCAAAACTCATTACCCAGAATCCCGGCACCATCAGCCAAAAGTGCAGCTTGCCTAATGACTCCTTGTACATATGCCCTGTAATCTTGGGATACCAGTAATACAAAGCAGCACAGAATGGGAAGATAAAGCCACCAAACATTGTGGCGTGAAAATGTCCCACAATCCAATAGCTGTCGTGCAAGTGCATGTCTGTAGGAATCGTGCCTAAAATGGGGCCTGTGACGCCGCCAATCAAGAACACTGAAATCGACCCAAGCACAAAGAGCATTGGCGTCTCAAACGAGAGCTTGCCCTCCCAGATAGTTGCCACCCAACTAAAGAATTTGACCCCGGTTGGAATAGCCACAAACATCGTAGAAATCATGAAGGGAATGCGCAGCGCATCGCTCATGCCTGAAACGAACATGTGATGTGCCCACACCAAAAAGCCCACCAAGGCGATGCCTAAGCTGGACAAAGCGATCCAGCGGTAGCCGAATAGCGGTTTACGAGAGAAGACCGGCAGAAGCTCACTAATGATGCCCAACCCCGGCAGAACAAACACATACACCACCGGGTGAGAGTAAAACCAGAACAAATGCTGGTACAAAATGGGGTTTCCCCCATTTGCCGGGTCGAAGAAAGTAAAACCCAGCGTGCGTTCGGCAATTGTCATGCTTAAAGCCACCCCGACGGTCTGAGTAGCGGTAAATTGAATGATGGCGGCAGCCAGGGCAGCCCAAACAAATATGGGCATACGAAACAGGCTCATTCCTTTGGCGCGCATGGTAAAGGTAGAAACAATAATATTAATGGCACTGGCAATAGACGAGAAGCCATTCATATAAAAGCCAAGCAAGAAAAGCTGCACACCAAGCGGGGCGCGTAATGACAAGGGCGCGTAGCCAACCCAGCCAGTGTCCCAGCCACCAATTGCCATTCCCGCCAAAATTAGCACAATAGAAGGAATGCCAATCCAGTAACTAAATGCATTCAGTCGGGGGAAGGCCATATCAGATGCGCCAATCATAAGTGGCACAAGGTAGTTGCTCATGGCGCCAACGCCAAGCAAAATACTGGCGATCATGACGATGCCATGCGCGCTAAACAACGTGTTGTATTGGTCAAAGTTAAGGAATTGCATCCCGGGCTGGGCTAGTTCAAGACGAAAGATGATGGCAAAAATTCCGCCGACAAATAAAACCAAAATACTGGTAATGCCATATTGAATCCCAATTACTTTATGGTTCACGTCGACAGTCAGATAGCGGAACCATTCCGGTTTACCTTCGGGGGCACCATGCTTGAGCGGTGTTTTATGCCCACCAATCCACAGCATCCAATCTGTAAGAACCCCTGCGCCAATAAGTGATCCAATAATGCTAAAAATGCCGCCAAGCACAACGGCAGGTTCATTGAGCAAACCGGTTTCCAGGCCTGCCAGGAAACGAATCCCGTTAACCAAACCATTCCCCAGGAAGAAGGCTGTTACCTGCCCTACAAGCCCCCAAACAAAGGAAGTTTCGGAAGCGAAGTAGAGAAAGCGGCCCATACGCGTATTTTGAAATAGACCCAAGCCACTACCTAAACCAACGCCAAGATGAACAAGAATGAGCAAGACTGAGATGACGTTGATAATGACAGGATAAACGGCGTCTAGCGTCGCTGCGGGAATGAGCAGGAATTGCAGCAAGAATTTAACGAAGTTAGCAATTGGTTCAAGATTAAATACGAACTGAACCAATGCTGCCAGGATAAATCCGACAACACCACCAAAAACGGCCGCTACGCCCGCAAAGGCAAATCGTGAACGAACAAATTTAAGTATTGTAGTCATAAATTCTCTTCCTCAACTACTGATCTAACGTTTGCATGAAGGCGATTAAGTCGGCTATGACATCTAGATCAGCGCCTTCACTGGCCAGAATCTCAGCCTCCAACGCACTAATTTGATCTCCAAACGTTTGGGGCATGACGTTGGCATTGAAGCCTTGCACTATCTGCGCATTGGGATTCAAAATGGAGTCTCGGATATACGCCTCATCGGCAGTGACAGTTGTGCCATCGACCAAAGGTTCCTCTCGGAGATAAATCCCTTGCCACGTTGGGCCAGCACCGGCTGTGCCATCTAAGGAATGGCAGCCATTACAGGTTAACTCTACATAAAATTGTTGGCCCCGTTCTTCGGCGGTCAGATCGGAATAGCGGAAAGAAGCATCGATCAGGAATTGTTCAAAGTCAGCCTGGGAAACAACTTCTACATCGGCAAGCATGGCCGAATGGCTGGTGCCGCAAATTTCGGCACAACGCAAACGATAGCTACCAAGTTCTGTCGGGGTTACGCGCAAAGGCTTGATTGAGCCTGGTACCAAATCTTGTTTTACACGGAATTCCGGCACCCAAAATGAGTGCAGGACGTCTGTCGATTCAAGGTCTAAACGAACAGGCTGGTTAACGGGGAGGACCAGTCGGTTCGATTTGACGTCTTGGTCCGGATATTCAAAGCTCCAAGACCATTGTTGACCAATTACAGAAACTACCATCTCGTTATCTTGCGCCTTGGTTATATCAGCCAGAACAACGGTGCCATAAATACCAAATCCCACAACAACGATTGTAGGAATAATGGTCCAGGCAATTTCAAGGCCGGTATGACCATGAATGTGTGGCCCGTCCTCCTCATCACCAGGGCGACGTCGGAAAACGACAACGGCGTAGAGCATGATGACCATAATGAGAGCAAACAGAAGTGCCATCATGATAAAATGTGACTGAAACATGGTGTCGATGGGGCCGGCTTGTGCACTGGCAGCCATAGGTCTACGGAACATCCACTCGAACAGGAAATAGAGCCCTACAGTTGTGATGGCTGTGAGCACAAGGACTGAGATTGTGTGCCTGAGTTTTCCCATAACTATCTTTATCCTTCAAATTCTCTTTGTCTGGTTGAACTGTGTAAAAGCCAAGAAGCCATTTACGTTAGAGCGGTCTCAAAACTGGTTTTTACCTGAGCAAACCACAAAGGAATGGCAATTTTTACATCAAAAGAGTAATTGTGGTTTACTTAACTCGAAAAAAGTTTTCGGAGAACCTGAGACTTACGGCCGTTTACTTTTCAAGTATCCCTCAATTTTCAGCACCCTTTTAGCCCGGTGTATTGATATAAGCCATAATCCCAATGCCCAGGCCAAGCATGATCAGCCCAGTGATGAGAACAGCAATAAAATCCCAGGGGATTTTGCCAAAATCTGTCTCATCGATCGCATCAATCTTTTGGGGCCGCAAGCGCATTCCTAAAATGAGGAGGGTGATTAGGGCAAAAACGGCAAAGACCGGCGTGGTGACGTTTACGATACGGCCGTCTATCTCCGTTATCCCTTCAGGAAAAAAGTTGCGCACCAAAACCATGGTTCCAAAGCCAACAAATATCAGGCTAATAAGCGCATTGCTAATGACGGACCAGCGCGGCATTTTGTGTTCTTCGGGTTTTGGCTTCGGGGTTCGGCCGTCTTGCATTTGCTTGACCTGCGCTTTGGTTCGCTGATCTAGTGCGCTTTGATGAGCCTGATATGCCTCCCCTTCCAGCGTGTTGTTACGCAGGCCAGCAACAAGCTTAAACAAAAGCGCCAACCCACCACCAACACCAATGACCAGGGCAACAACCAGCCCGGTCACGCCCAAAATGGCCACTAATGGTGAAAGCGTGTCTGGCAAGGGCAAAAAGGGCAAAACAGCTTTTAGGCTTTCCAGATGAATCGGCTCAGATTCGTATGGAACAGTCGTGCTGGAGCCGCCGCCAAAGGTGGGCAGTGAGAACGCATTCGTCAGGGCGGGCCATACGGCCGTTACCAGCGCAAATAAAACCAACAGGGCAAGCCATGGTAACCATGTTTTCCACGATTCAGGTTTATTCAAGAGGTCTTCTCCTGCCGGGGTCTCACAAGAAAACAGTACTTATGTTTGCGAGAAGGCTCCGGTCTCCAAATAGTCAGTTTTTGAGATGCATTACAAACGAAGTTCTGCCATTTAAACCACTTTGTTTTGCACGTAGAATTTATACTAGATCAAACGTAGTTGAGTTGTTTTGTCTCGTTTGTGGATTTTAGCACAATCTATTTGTCTAGCAACAGCCGCTCCCGTTGTCAATACGCTTAACGTCGACGAGAAAACGGCCGCTTAAACAAAGCTGGCCTGGTGGGTGTACCGGCATTGGCAGAACGGCCGTTGCGCTCCTGCAAATCCTCACGAAGCGATAGCAATGTCCGATGATAAAGCGACTTTATGGCGCCTTCACTGCGCCCCATGATGTCCCCAATTTCCGCATTCGGCAGCCGCTCCACAAACTTCAAAATCAACAGCTCCTGCCGATCGCCAGGCAAGCGACGAATCGCCGAGATCAACTGCGCCTTATCTTCCATCAGCTGGGTGGCAAACTCTGGACTTTCATCCCCAACGTGCCAATGGGTAATGTCATCCAGGGCTATAATTTGGCGGCGACTGTGGTCACGGTGCCAGTTGGCCACTAAATTGTGGGCGATGCGGTACAGCCAGGCAGAAAACGGCACGCCCTGATCCTGGTAGCGAGGAATATGCTTCATTGCCCGAACAAATATTTTGGCCGTCAAATCCTCAGCATCCGCTACATTGCCCGTGCGATAGTAGA
>CBDUOF010000083.1:0-15595 GCA_965368765.1 uncultured Anaerolineae bacterium
AGGCATTTACCGAGTTGAGCGCCATGAATCTGGCCGCCCTGGGGGGCAACTGTGGTAATGGCCCCGAAGAAATCGAAGCCGTGATCCAGGCGATGTACGCCACCAATCAGGCGTATCCGTTTGTGGCCAAATCCAACGCCGGCATCCCGGAATATCTAAACGGCACGTTGCGCTACAACGGCACGCCAGAAGTGATGGCCAACTATGCCGTCAAGGTTCGTAATTACGGAGCGCGCATCATTGGCGCCTGCTGTGGCAGCAGCCCGGCGCACATTGCCGCCATGGCTGACGCGCTGGCCAACGCGCCCACAGAACATGTCATTGTCGAAACGGCCGTTCACGCCACAGACCTAACCCATACTCGCACCAGAACCCGACGCAGACGAGGCTAACCAATGTCTTCCAGTCCAACCCCGGAAAAGCGTACCGCCATCATTTTTTGTGGGGCATTGGCTCGCGAACTGGTCGACATTGTGCAAAAGCACGGCTGGAATGCCAAGGTATTTGGTATTTCGGCGTTGGATCACATGTTCCCCGAACGCATCGCCCCCGATGTAGAAAAGCGTTATTTGGAAATTCGCGATCAGTTTGACCGGGTGCTGATAGGGTTTGGCGACTGCGGTTCTCAAGGCGCCGTGGACACATTGGCCGACAAATACGGGTTGGAGCGAATAGAGGGCCCCCACTGCTACGAAATGTACAGTGGCCCCGGCTTTCAGGAATTGATGGACGAGGAGCCCGGCACCTTCTTCCTGACGGACTTTTTGGTGCGGGGCTTCCGAGGCACCATTATGAAAGGGCTGGGCCTGGATCGATTCCCCCAGTTGAAGGATGACTATTTTCGCAACTACAAGCGCATTGTCTATTTGGCGCAAAAACCTGATCCAGAACTCATTGCCCAGGCCCAAACCGCTGCCGATTATCTTGAGCTGCCGCTGGTGGTTCAGGAAACAGGCTACGGTCTGTTGGAGGAACGGCTGGTCGCCATGATGAATGGCTAAAGGAGGTCCTGGCGAGTTGACAACGTCGCTTTTTTTGAGATTTCTTGAAGAGCAAACGGCCGTTGCCCAGGCAGCCCCAATTTGGCAATGGCAAGACAAACCGCTTCCCCTGCGCCAGTACACCTATCTTTCCCCAACCTTACCACCCCATAACGTGATCAGCTCTGCCCGAGCCATTCTGTTTCGCAATGACAAGGTGATGGTCCTTCACGATCATCATTGAAGCAGATACCTACGTCACCCGTTCCGGGTTCCGCCCCATTGCCGAAATTTCCTCCTGGTCGCTTTCAAGCGGGCAAAACAAGCTGTTGCAGGCAGCCATCAAGAAGTTCAGAGAGCCATTCTCATAGATCAATTAGAGTGTTCCAAGGCAACAAATTCGCCTCATGTTGGTGACAAAAACGCGAAAGCGCTAAGCCATCAGGTCGTCCAGGTCAGTGGAGAGCGAATCAAGTTCGGTCTGGGCAACGGACAGTTCTTTTTGTACGTCTTCTTTCCGCTCCCCTTCAGCCCGCGACAGCTCAAACTTTATCTGCTCCAGCCACACTTCCGTCTCCTCAATTTGCTCCGTCAGTTCACGGATGCGACGGTTGCGGGCCTGCTTGTCTTTGGCCGTCACCTTGAGCGGATCTACCACATCTTCAATCCAGTCCAGGTTGATGGGCGGCAGCTCTTTTTCCTTGGTTGGCAAGGCCACCTTGGAGGAAATTGAGGTGATGGCTGATTCGCCCCCCTCTTTGGTCGCCAAAAATTCCTGGTAGGTGCCTTCAAAAATGACGAGGCGGCGTTGGTCGCCATCTTCGCGGAGTTCCCAAATTTGGGTGGCCAGACGGTCCACCAAGTAGCGGTCGTGGCTTACCAGGACAATCGTGCCGTCGAACTGCTCCAGGACGGCCTGCAGCGCTTCTTGCGAAGGGATGTCCAGATGGTTGGTCGGCTCGTCTAGCAGCAAAAAGTTGGCTTCGTCAAGCCCGAGCAGTGCCAGGGCAAGACGCCCCCGCTCGCCGCCGCTCAAATCCCCCACTTGCTTAAATACCGTGTCGCCACGAAACAAATATTGGCCCAAATAGTTCCGTGCCTCTTCGTTGGACATGGGCTTGTGGGCCAGCACCTCATCCAGCACACGCTTTTCAACGTCTAGCTGCTCATGACCCTGGGCAAAGTAGCCGCGCACCAGGCCATCCCCCAGCCGCAGCTTGCCGCGCAGGGGAGCAAGCTCGCCCATCAGGGTGCGTAAGAACGTGCTCTTGCCGCTGCCATTGGGGCCAATCAGCGCCACACAGTCCAACCGCTCCAGATTGATATCGTCGCACTCAAACAATAGATTGTCAGGATAGCCAATGCGCAGCTTTTTGGTGCGCAGTACGAATCGGCTGCCGCGCTGCTCTGGTTTAAGCTTAATTTTGAGTTTGGGTATCCGGCTGCTGGGTGAGGGAAGCTCTTTGATGCGTTGCGCGGCTTCATTGACGCTGAAGGTGCGCACCCGCTCCCCGATGTGCAGCCAGCTTTTGCCCTGCATTCCCAGCAAGCCTACTTCTTCAATCAGGACAATGTCTCGCGTCAGTCGCTTCAGCTTCCCTTTGGCGATGTCGGTTTTGCCGCCGGCGATATTTTTACGAATAAACTCCAGTTCAACTTCTAACCGGGCCATTTCATTGGCAAAGAGCGTTTCTTCATGCTGCCATTCCACATCCCGCTGCTGGACGTAAGCGGTGTAGCTGCCCTTGTAGCTCTTTACACCGTTGGACCCCATGGCCCAAACCTGGTTGACCACGCGGTCCAAAAAGTAGCGATCGTGGCTGACAATGAGCAGGGAGCCTTCCCAGGTGCGCAATGTTTTTTCAAGCCATTCAATGGCAGAGGTGTCCAGGTGGTTGGTTGGCTCGTCGAGGATGAGCAGATCGGGCTTTTCCAGAAGCAGCCGCCCCAGCAAAACGCGGGTTTTCTGGCCGCCGCTTAGGTGGGCCAGAGGACTATCCCACTGTTCAGCATCAAAGCCCAGCCCTTGCAAGACGCGCTTAATGTCTTGTTGGTAGTCGTAGCCGCCGCCATGTTCATAAAGGGATTGGATACGGCCGTATTCATCTAGCACATCCTCTCCCATCGCACCCGCTTCCATTTTGGCTTCCAGTTCACGCAGCTGCGCTTCCTGTCCGCGCAAATCAGCAAAAACAGACAGCATCTCCTCATACACGGTGTTGTCCTGCCCGGCAAACGTTAGCACCGCCTCCTGCCGCAGATAGCCCAGCGTCAGGTCAGATTGGCGGCTGACGCTGCCAGCGGTGGGTTCCAACAGCCCGGCCAAAATGAGCAGCAATGTTGTTTTGCCCACTCCGTTTGGCCCCACTAGCCCGACTCGCTCTCTGGCGTGCAGCAGCACCGAGACATCTTCAAACAGATCGTCCGCGCCAAAAGCGTGTGCCAGCTGGTTGGCCTGCAAAATAATCATGGGGGAATGATAGTTGGGGGGCGCTCTGGAGGCAAACTGGTTTGGCGAACCAGAGTAAAGTTATATCTGGCTCACCTTTCACTTTTTAGTTTTCGCGCCCGGCAGGGGAACCAAATGGAAACGGCCGTCGTTTAAGAACCAAGTGTATACACAAAACGCCAATTTTTACTATATAAAAGTTAAGGAACCCATCATGAAAAAATACACCAAACGCCCCGTCTTATTCTTGTTCATCTTTATACTGCTGCTGACAGCTTGCGGTGGTTCAGCCGATCAGGCGACTTCCGGCACGGCGCCAATTGCCGTTGAACCAGGCGACAGAGACGCGCCCGAATCAATCTCTGGAAATAGCCAGTCCGTTGAGGTTACGCGTGTTGTGACCGAAACGGTTGTAGAAGAAGTCGTTGTCGAAGGGGAGGCTGTCATTGCCCAGGAAGAGAGCTATGCCGAAGATGACGCAGCAACCAATCTTGAAGCACATCCCGTTCCGCTGGCAACGGCTTCGCCTTCAGGTAGCCTCACGCCAGTGGAGCCGCCGGTCATCATTCAGGCAACGCCCCCGGCTATGTTTTTTGAGGAGTACGGCGTGAATCCGTATATTTTGACCGAAGTTGATAATCTGTCGACTTTTTCGCTGGATGTGGACACTGGCTCCTACAGCATTGCTCGCCGCTATTTGCAGGATGGCCTTCAGCCACCGCCAGAAGCAATTCGTGTAGAGGAGTTTGTCAATTCGTTTGACCAGGGGTACCAAATTCCGCCCAACACAGACTTTGCCGTGTATGCCGATGGCGCGCCCAGCCCCTTTCACACGGACGGTACCTATCTATTGCGGATTGGCGTACAGGGGTATGAGAGTTCTGAGGAAGTACGGCCGTCTGCCGCCCTCACGTTTGTCATAGATGTTTCTGGCTCGATGGCTCAGGATAATCGGTTGGGACTCGTCAAGCAATCCTTGGAGATACTGGTTAACCGCATGCGGGCCGACGACAGCATCGCAATTGTAGTGTACGGTTCCGATGCCCGCGTCGTTTTGCCGCCCACCAATGGCTCCGATCGCAGCACCATTTTGAACGCCATCTACTCCCTGGAAACTGAAGGATCCACCAACCTGGAAGCGGGCCTGCTGCTGGGGTATGAGATGGCCAATCGAGCCTACAAAGGCAATGGCATTAACCGGGTGATCCTGGCCAGTGATGGCGTGGCCAACGTGGGCAACACCAGCGCCGACGGCATCGCTGCCCAAATTCGTGGCTACGCCGATGCCGGCATCCAGCTTACCACCATTGGCTTTGGCCTGGGCAACTACAACGACGTGATGATGGAGCAGCTGGCTGACCAGGGCGACGGCAACTACGGCTACATCGACACGCTGCAAGAAGCGGAAACGCTGTTTGTAGACAACATCATGTCTACCCTGCAGGTCATCGGCCTGGATGCCAAAATCCAGGTGGAATTTGATCGCAACGTGGTGCAGCAGTACCGGCTCATTGGCTACGAAAACCGGGCCATCGCCGACGAAGATTTCCGCAACGACGCGATTGACGCCGCTGAGTTTGGGGCCGGACATACGGCCGCTGCCATCTACGCCGTGCAGTTGGTGCCTGGTGCTCAGGGACGCATTGCCACCGTTAACCTGCGCTGGCAAGACCCGGACACCCGCATTGTGAAAGAGATTAATGGCGTATTCACCACCGACAACCTGGTTAATTCGTTTGATGCCGCACCGCTGCATTACCAACTGGCCGTCGTTGTGAGCCAGTATGCTGAGCTGCTGCGGCACAGCTACTGGGCAGACGGCCTCAACATGCGTGACTTACGCATTCGCGCCGAGCGGCTGGCTTCGCAGATGAACCATGAAGATGTGTGGGAGTTGGCCAACCTGATTTCAATTAGCCAGTAACTTCTAATCAGAAATCTGCTCAAGAGCGTAAGTTCAACCGGATAAGTGTAGAGGGATTTCTCACCAAAAGCGGCTCCAAATGACAAGTATGGCTGATTTGTTCAGCATTGCTCATCGGGCGATAAACGACCAGCTGTCATGCCGAGGTCCTCCGAGGAATCCCTCTACATTGATTAACAATGCAGGCCCAACGTTTTTGTTACGAGTCTGTTTTGTTGGATTCGTTTCTTCTCAGAAGATAAATGGCCGCACCAGCTAGCAAAAAAACAGGCAGCCCAAACAGCACGCATTGTATGACCAAATAGCCTACGTTAATACCTACTGCCTCCATGATTTCTAACCTCCCTGACCTACTAAAGATCGAAACCCTAAACGGGCAAAAGTATAGCATGTGAACCAACGGCCGTACATCCCGCAATCAGTCATGGTAAAACAAAAACGGCTCTGCAGGAAATCCCTACGGAGCCGTTCCGTTGAACATCGACGAAATGTACTGCAGCTCTGTTGGCAAATTGCGTGCAAACGATTATAAGCGCCTAAATTTCAGGGCGCATCGTTGCATCCAACTCGCGGCCAATTCTGGCGACACTGTCGGGTAATGCTGCAATGTCTTCGGCGCTGGTGCGGAAGTTGACCACGCAGGCGCGCAGCGTAAACGCGCCATTGAGCACGGCGTTCGAGAGAAAAGCCTCGCCTTCCCACCGAACCTTGTCTAAAACGGCCGTATTCAGAGCATTCAAATAATCTTCCCGTTGAGGAAAATTGGGCGGCAAATCGTCAGGCACGTAGCGAAAGTTTGTGATGCTCAGGCTGTGGCTCATCGCCTCAAAATCTGACCGGGCTGCAACGAGATCATAGAGCAATCGAGCCAGGGCCATATCCTCTCGCAGCATTTGCTGATAGCCTTGCCGTCCGGCCTGACGCAATCCTAGCCACACTTTTAAGGCACGGAAGCCGCGCGAATTTTGGGGGCCATATTCATGGAAGTTCACCTTATCCATTCCCGCCCCCGCAAAGTGATAATAATCTGGATGGAAAGCAAAGGCATCAACCAGCGTTTCAGGCTCTTTGACCAGGAGACAGCCCGCTTCTAATGGCGCGTACAGCCACTTGTGCGGGTCCAGCGCGACGGAATCGGCCAGACCGAGATTGTGCAGTTCAGCAGGGCTTTCCGGTAGCATCGCAGCAAATGCGCCGTAAGCGCCGTCAACGTGGAACCAGAGATTGTGTTCCAGGCAAATGGCCGCGATCTCGCTCAGCGAATCCACTGCGCCAACGCTCACCGTGCCGGCCGTCCCCACCACCATAAAGGGCAAAAAGCCTGCCGCAATATCTTCTTCAATTGTGGTGCGTAAAACGGCCGTATCCATTTGAAACTGATCGTCCGTCGGAATATGCCGCACCGCATCCAGCCCCAGGCCAGAAAGTTCAGCGGCTTTATCCATCCAGGTGTGCACCGTCTCTGCCGCATAGGCTTTCATTTTGCGAGCGGCTGGGCTCGCCAGCCCCTGCTGCCGCAAATCCCAATCTGCTTTGGCGCGACGTGCTGCCCAAAAAGCCGTCATGTTGGCCATGTTGCCGCCGCTAAGCATCAGGCCCCCGCCATTTGTGGGATACCCCACCAAGTCCGCAATCCACTGCACCGTTTGCTTTTCAATTTCCGTCGCTATGGGGGCAAGTTCCCAGCCGCCGACGTTGGCATTCACAGAGGCCGCCAGCAAATCGCCCAAGGCGCCAATGGGTGCAGCAGAAGACGTGATGTAGCCCCAAAATCGGGGATGGCCGTTGAGTGTAGCATTGTTGAAAAGCAGATCGGCCGTTTCTGCCAGCAACCTGCTTGCTTCTGTGCCCCTATCCGGCAGCGCATGCGGCAGCTGATCGATTAACATTTGTGGTGTCTTATTTATGGTTACCGGTCGCTGTGGCAAGCCTTCAATAAAGTCGGCAATCTGTTCCACCAGCTGATGCCCCGCTGTGCGAAAATCAGCGGAGGGCATGTCCAATACTGCCCGTCGTTTTGTCTTTGTGTGTATCATTTTTATGACTCCTTTCTAACGAACCCAATGTGACGCTGTTTTGATGAAGTTGGCTTATGAATCATAGCGGTTACGAAACGGCCGTTCCCTGACATCCTGCAGCCGAATCAGAATCATTTTAGCGAGCAAACTAGCGCGTTTATAGTGTCGAAAGTAAGTGATTGTGGTATCCTTAGTTAGCATTACAATTTCAAAAGCGCGGTCACAACCCACACCTGTTGTGACCGTTTTTTATGCCCATAAAAGTACTTGCTATGAGTCAAGATTCAACTTTAACCTTTAATCCTGAAACGCTAAAAAAGCAAATCAATGCCCGCCGCACCTTTGCTATCATTTCGCATCCTGATGCGGGCAAAACGACGCTCACGGAAAAGCTCCTGCTGTACGGAAACGCTATTCACCTGGCGGGCAGCGTGCGCGCCCGCCGCAACCAGCGCTCCGCTACCTCCGACTGGATGAAAATGGAGCAGGAGCGAGGCATTTCAATCACCTCTACCGTGCTGCAGTTCCCTTACAAAGATCACGTCGTCAACCTGTTGGACACGCCAGGTCACCAAGATTTCTCGGAGGACACGTACCGCACGTTAACGGCCGCTGACTGTGCCGTCATGGTGCTGGATGCCGCCAAGGGTGTGGAAGAACAAACGTTGAAGCTGTTTGAAGTGTGCCGGCGACGAGGCATTCCGGTGTTTACCTTCATCAATAAAATGGATCGTCCCGCTGAAGATGCTTTGGGACTGCTAGACGAAGTGGAGACGGTTCTAAAAATGCAGCCTGTGCCGATGAACTGGCCCATTGGCGATGGTGATACCTTTATGGGCGTCTACGATCGCAAATCGGAAGAGGTGCATCTGTTTGATCGGACGGCGCACAACCAGACGATTTCGCCAGAGTACATCACCACGCTGGATGATCCGCGCATTGAAGCAGGCATCAGCAATTACCAGTTTGAGGAATTGCATTTAAATATTGGCTTGCTTGACGAACTGGCTGCCTATGATCATGAAAAGTTCTTGCGCGGCGAGCAAACGGCCGTTTATTTTGGTAGCGCTCTCACTAATTTTGGGGTGCAGCTCTTTTTGGATGACTTCATTCGGATGGCGCCGCCGCCCAGTGCCTATCCCAGCGATGCTGGTGAGATTGATCCGCTGGCGCCCGGTTTTTCTGGGTTTGTCTTCAAAATTCAGGCCAACATGGATCCTCGCCATCGGGACAGCGTGGCCTTTTTACGGATTTGTAGCGGCCGTTTTGAGCGCAACGTCCAGGTGAAACATCCCAAAACGGGAAAAATCGTTAAACTTTCCCGCACCTACACCTTCTTTGCCGATGAGCGTGCCGTGGTCGATGAAGCCTATGCTGGAGACATTATTGGGCTGCCTGGCAACCGTGAGTTTGGCATTGGCGACACCATCAGCAGCGAAGGCGACTTTAGCTTTGATCCCATTCCTCGATTTGCCGCTGAGCATTATGCTCGGCTGATCAACCTAGACGTAGGCAAGCAGAAGCAGTTCCTCAAGGGAATTCATCAGCTGGAATCAGAAGGGGCCATGCAGGTGCTGTATGAAACAGACGCCCAGCGTCGCGATCCCATTTTGGCCGTTGTGGGGGTTTTACAGTTTGAAGTGGTACAGGCGAGGCTGGAGAACGAATACAATGTCAAAACCAAGCTGGAACCATTGCCTCATCAGCTGTCTCGTTGGGTAGAAGGCCCTGCAGACCAGATTGACCAACTTCCCTGGCGGTATGGCATGATGCGAACTGAAGATTTAGACGGCCGTCTCGTGGCTCTCTTTTCATCCCCTCATGAGCTCGGTTTTTATGGGGAAAAATACCCGGACATCCGGTTTCTGAGCATTCAGTAGATCGGTAATCAATAATCAGTGTAATGATTATCCGTAAATTACCGATTACAAATCACGGATTACTGACCACCGGCATCTCCAGCCCATGCGCCTCTAAAAATGGCGTGTTTTCCAGAAGAACGGCCGTTTCCTCATCTGCGACCACGCGCCCTTCATCCATCACGATTGTTCGAGGGAAAAGCTCGCGCACCATCAACATATCATGGGTCGAAATCAACATCGTCAAGGGCAGCTCACGCAATAAATTGATCAACGAGCGTCGCGCTCGCGGATCCAGCCCCGCCGATGGCTCATCCAGTACCAGGATCTCTGGGGACATCGACAAAACCGTGGCGACCGCCACGCGCTTCTTCTGACCAATGCTCAAATGGTGCGAAAGTCGTTCGGCAAAGCCAGCCATGCCTACCTGGGCTAGGGCGTTTTCCACGCGCTGCCGAACCTCTGCTTCGTCAAAGCCCATGTGCAGCGGACCAAAAGCGACATCATCAAATACCGTTGGCGAAAAGAGCTGATCATCCGGGTTCTGAAACACCATGCCCACCTTAGACCGGATCAAGGGCAAATTTTCTTTGCTGATAGGTAAACCAGCAACCACAAGCTGCCCTTCACCCGTCAGCAATCCGTTTAAATGGAGCATTAACGTGCTCTTGCCGGCGCCGTTTGGGCCAACCAGCGCTACCTTTTCTCCTGCGCCAATTGCCAGCGAAACATCATGGAGTGCTTCATGGCAGTCAGGATAGGCGAAGCTCAGGCCCGCTACCTCCAGCGTCGGCTGTACGGATCCGTTTGCGGACGGCCGTTGAATCAGGGTATCTGGTTCATGAACAATGGGCATGAGAACTCCTGTCGTGGGTTAAGTTTGGTGTAAAAACCAAAAAGAATTTTGAATAAGAATGAGTGGGAAATTGGTTTTTACTCAGGGAAAACCGGAGAATCACTGTTTCTTTATTCAAAGACTTTTCCCGTTTCCACCTTATAATGTTGACCTAGAGTAAACGGCCAATTACCTGCAAAATCGTGATTAGCAACAACCCTAGACCTAAAAAGCCCCAATCCATCGACTGCATCACGTGGGGATTCATTGTCAGCAGCTGGCCGCGATAACCTCTCGCCAGCATCGCGTTATAGACACGGTCGCTTCGCTCGAAGCTGCGCACAAATAGCTGTCCGGCCATGTTGCCGGTAACTTTGGCACGCCAAAGTACGCTGCCGCCATGTTTGCCGTCTTTCATCAATCGCGCGCTGCGTGCCTCGCGTGCGCGCAGCAGCCGCAGTGCCTCATCAACCAAAACAAAAAGGTAGCGGTACATAAAGCTGATGATAGAAATCAAAATGGTGGGCACTTTTAAATGGCGCAAGGCATGCATCAGATCAGGAAACTGGGTCGTGGCCGTAAGCAAGATAGCCGCCTGTACCGATAGCCAGCTGCGAATGACGATGCTGACAAACCGGAGCAGGCCCGTATCGCTTATCATGATCGTGCGGCTGCCCCACGCCCAGCTATAAAGGGGCGTTCCTGTTTGGGCAAAGATTACCGTGACGGCAGCCAGCGCAAATGGTAAGGCAATGAAGGACCGTTTAAACAGGTAGCCAAAGCGAAACTGGGCCAGACGATTGCAGGCGAGCAACACCAGCCAGGCCATGGCAAATGCAATCCAGACGCCATCTGGCAACAAAACATTTGAGACAATGAATAGCAGCGTTAGCACAACTTTGACACGCGGGTCAGTGCGGTGAACCCGGCTGTTGCCCTGCTGATATCTGTCGAAGGAATTGGCGTGTATCATGGGTATCGCCTACCGGCGCAAGAACCGACCCAGGCCGAAGGTGATGCCTGCCACGACAAGGGCGCCTACAAGGCCCGCCGCTATTGTGGATACGGCCGTTTCTTCCAAACCAGGAATCATGTAATCTCCAAAAATTGTAAATGGCGCATCCACTGCGGTGCCAATAAAGCCTGATTGTTCAGCCACCCATTCAAGGCCATCCGGCGAGCCAGAGGCAAGTGGGGCAAATAACACCACAAGGAGCGCCAGGGCGAGGCCAGCAATGATCCATTTGCCGCTGCCCGCTGGCGCAGAATTAGTCAGCAACTGGGGCCGGGTTTGCATGATGAAGCTAAGCGCCGCCACCGTAATCAGGGCTTCGCCAATGCCGATGAGGGCATGAACGCCAAGCATGGCGGGAATGGCGATTCCTAAAGTGGTTGTGCCGCTAAAACCAAGCAAGAAGGCGGTCAGTAATGCAGCCATTTCAACCGAAAGCCAGGCGGAAACGGCCGTCACCCCTAACTGTACCTTTCGTGACTGGTTCTTAACGATTTGGAACATGCCATAGCCAACAAAACCCGGCAGGATCCCCATAATTAAGATATTGGCGCCCATGACCACCAGTCCCCCATCTTGAAATAAGAGCGCCTGCAGGCTGATAACGGCCGTCATTGCCAGCAGCCCAACCCAGGGGCCAAGGACCACAAAGGCCAAAGTCGCCCCAACAAGATGGCCAGACGTGCCACCCGCCACTGGGAAGTTCAACATTTGCCCAGCAAAAATGAAAGCAGCCATGATACCAGCCAGCGGTACCAACCGTTCATCAAAATCAAGCTGAGCCTGCTTTACGGCAAAATAGAGCACAATCAGCGTTACGATCCAGCACAAAATCGAGATGGGCAAATTCAAAAAGCCGTCTGGCACATGCAGCAGCTGAATCGCCGCGGGGAAAGTAAAAATCATTCTGTAATTCTCCTTTCAAAGCGAAAAATCAAGGCCAAGTATGAAGGACGTCTGGTTGATTAACAAGGCTCACGCTTGCTGTTTCACGCATTCAGCACAAAGCCCGGAAATCACCAGGTGGGTTAGATCAGCCTGGAATCCGTGATCAGCCCATAAATGAGCCGCCAAGTCATCAAAGTGATGATCGGCAAAAGAGACAATCTGTTCACATTGTCGGCACACCAAATGATGGTGCGGTGATTCTCCTACCAATTCAAAGACAGTCCGCCCCGCAATATCGGCCTTGGCGACAAGCTGCATCTCACAGAGAAAGTCTAAAATGCGGTAGACAGTCGCCCGATTGATAGCTGGCTGCTGGCTGTTCACAGTGTCATATATTTCGCCTGCGGTGGCGTGCCCACCATGCGTGCAAACGGTATCCAGCACAATCTGTCGCTGTGGGGTCATACGGTAGCCGCGTTCCCGGATTCTTTGAATGTAGTTTGTGTAATTATGTGCCATGCCTTACCTCCAGGTTTGTCCATCGTCACGCGTTGCTGATGAAGCCAGAGCAAACCTTTTGGATGCGTCACTTTATGCGGAGCAATTGTCAACACATCCTTAATGCGATTTTTTGCAATTGCAACAATTATTATAGTTGAGGTCATTAAAAAGACAACCTACGCACTCTGTAAAACCGTGACAATGAGGCTTTTTTTGCCATCAATGAACCTGAAAGCATGGTGACAGATTTGCTTGTGACGATAGTTCAACTCGCTGGAAAGGTTAGGGTGAGCATTCCCTTCCTGGCTGAGGTAAAATGCTGCTATGCCTGAATCCAACAACAAAATTGACAATGAAAAGAAGCGTTCCTGGCGCAAAGTCGTCAAAAAAGCGATGCGTCGTGCGTCTGAGGCTGAGGCCGAGAAGCGTTTCGGTTCGGCCAAACCAATGTTTAATTATCGCTGGGAGCATGTAACGGCCGTTGTCACCCTGGCTCTCAAACTTGCGGAACTTACGGGTGCTGATAGCGAAGTGGTAGAGGCTGCAGCCTGGCTGCACGATATTTGTAAGGATGCGGGGCCAAAGCATCCGCAAGCCGGTGCCAAATTTGCCCATGAGCTTTTAGCCACTACTGATTTTCCCAAAGAAAAGATTGGGCGCGTTGCCAAAGCCATTCGTCAGCATATGGGTCTGTGGCGTAAAAAGCCGCTAAAGAACTTGGAGTCACAGGTTTTGTGGGATGCTGATAAGTTGGCAAAAATTGGACTGACGTCTGCTTTTCACTTTACGGCTGTTAATTTGATGCAAGGGAACGGCCGTTCCACGCAGTCCCTCATAAAAAACGGCCGTAACAACGAGAATTGGCTGCCTAAAACGGTTGCCAGTATGCACACTGAACCAGCCCAACGTGCCGCCAAAGCGCGCCTCAAAGCGTTCGATGAATTATGGGACCAGCTGGAGGCAGAGCTTGGCGGAGATGATTTGCAGTAGCCGGGGAGGATGGCCAAATAGGGGGAAAGTGCCAAAAGCGCAGTACCGCATTAGCGAGAGGTTTCGTAGAAAAACTCGGTGACGGCCGGATGGACAAAGCCGGGCTTGAAAAGCGTTTGCCACTCCCAGGTGCTGTCATGTGCGCCACCGGCACTGTTGGCCAGCAGCCAATAGCTAAAGGCCAAGAAGTAAGGTTCCGCATCGCGCATATAAGTGTATTGGTAACGGATTAGCTCCAGTTCCACATTCCTATCCGGGCTGTAGGAGCCGCCTTCGGTGCCAATCATGGGTAGGGAACGGCCCAGGTGGCTTTGTACAATCTCGTCATAATTTCGGAATAAGAGGAAGCCGTCCGGGTCATCATACGGCCGTACGCCATGATAATTATGCACCGAGAGCCACGTTCTATTCAAAAGGGCTTCATCCCCATTAAACTTAATTGCCTGCAAGGTACGGGCTAAAAAGTCGTAATGATTGTATTCACCGCCGGGGCTGAGCGCGCCTATGCCGGGGAAGCCGCCGTTGGCAATCACTTCTCGTGCGGCTACAGCCCAGGCCCTGGCATATTGGTTGGGGTTGGCAAATCCTTGATGGTTTTCAACATTGACGTTTGGCTCATTGTAGAGCTGGAAGTAATAAACGCCTTTGGCGCGGTAGTGGGCCACCATGGGGCCAATGCTGCCATCATAGGGCAGTACCCCAGAGCGAAACAGCCTCATGACGGGCATGATGCCGTTGGCAACCAGTCGCTCCACTAAATAGTCGTTGTCGCCAATCTGAGTGCCTTCATTGAGAAACACGACCCATTTCAGGTGCATTCGCACGGCTTCAGCAACAAACTGATCGACCACGCCACGTTCCTGACTGACGGTAGGAATCCAGTGAACGCCCCAGCCATTGTTGCCTGCAGGCACAGGGAATGCCTGATAGGGTATCACTTCGCTTAAGCTGTATTGCCCTAGCGGCTTAATAACGGCCGTTGGCGTACCAAATGGTGTGGCGGTTGGGGTTGCTGTGGGGGTAGAGGTTGGTGTGACCGGCGTATTGGTGGGAATGGGTAGCGGCGTGCTGGTGGCGGGCAGGGCATCCAGTAGGCCAGATTGGGCAAGTTGGGTATCGGTAACGGCCGTATCCGGCATAGGCGTAAACGTCACCGGGATGGGCGTTGACTCACCCGGTAAGGCAATTGCCTGCACTCGGGTCGGCAAAGGCTCCAGATCTAACTGAAGCTGGCAGCCCAGCAGCAAACTATAAACGACTAAACCAAGGGTAAAAAATAAGTGAGAACGTCTCATCCGCAGACCATTGTAAACGATCTGTGCATTATGTCTAGCAGCAGTAGGAAATTTTGACTATTTTTCACTGCTTTTTCCTACTTGCTGCTTAGCTTTGCTAGCCCGGCGCATCATATTCCAGGGTGGCAATTTTTACGCAAAGTGCTACGACTTCCATTGCTTGCGCAACCTCGGCCACAGGCGGACGGCTGGGAGAAAGGCGAATGTTGCTGTTGTTGGGGTCTTTTTTGTGCGGATAAGTTGCACCAGCAGGCGTTAACGCAACGCCTGCCTCTTTGGCTAACGTGACGACCCGATCTGCCACGGGACAAAGGGTATCCAAGCTGACAAAGTAGCCACCTTTGGGATGGGTCCAGGTAGCAAAACGGCCGTCGCCCAACTCTCTCGCCAGCACCTCTTGTACTGCGGCAAATTTCGGGCCTAAATTGGCGGCATGATCGCGCATCAGTCCGCCCAGGCCGCCGGGGTAACTGTTGATAAACTTCACGTGCCGGTATTGCTCAACTTTGTTGGGGCCTATCGACTGAAAGCCGGTCAGCCTGGTGAGGTAGGCCACATTGGCAACGCTGCTGCCCATAAAGCCAATGCCAGCGCCCGCAAAGGTGATTTTAGAGGTGGAGCCAAACAGATAGACGCGGTCTGGATTGCCCGCCGCTTCGCAGGCCCGCAGCAAGTTCAGCGGCTCGGCGGGCTCAGCGGTGAGGTGGTGCACCCGATACGCATCGTCGGCAAAGATGGTGAAGTCGGAAGCGGCCGTTTTCATTTTGGCCAACCGTCGCACCGTTTCATCTGAAACCGTATCGCCCGTAGGATTGCTGTACGTCGGCACAAAGGTGATGCCCTT
>CBDUOF010000084.1:0-15591 GCA_965368765.1 uncultured Anaerolineae bacterium
CCAGCAGTAAGCGATGTGAGGAATTCCGAGGGTTTTCTAAGAGATCCCCGCTTCCAGCGCCGCTGCCGCATCCAGCAAGGCCGCTTCCGATCCCGGGGCACAGGCCAACATCACGCCGGGAACCAGTCCGGTTTCTGGGTCTGGATCCTTCCAGGCAGGCACGGTGATGGCGGGCAGATTCATGTAATTGCAATAGGTCATTGCCATGACCGTGCCGTTGACGCCAGGGCGCAGTGAGGCGCGGTTCATCTGGCCATGTTTGGGAGCCATAATGCCGATTGTCGGCAGCAGTAGTACCCCATCCTTCCCCAAAAGCCGGTACAAATCAGCGCGGGCGGCTTCATAGTTCGCGATTATTTCTGCCACACGATTTGCCTTGCGCGGTTTAATCAGCGGAATAATGGCAATCAACTGAAACAGACCGCTGTAAATGGTGCCACGTCTTGTGGCCTGTCGCACTGTTTCGGCTGCCAGGTGAAATTTTTGCCCGTCGGCAGTCGTGAGCATATCGTAAAATGGCTGTTCCAGCTCCGCTGCCAGGATTTGCTGTAAGTTCAAAAAGTGGGTCTTGACGTCGGGGAACGGCCGTTCCTCCATTACCATACCTGCCATTTCCAGCATCGTTTGGGCCATGACCTTGGCGGCATTAATGCAGTCTGCTTTGGCTTCCAGCCCAAATTGGGTAGGGACAATGAGACGCAGGCCGCTGGCCGATTGGGCTGGCGGCAGCGGCGTCTTGGCAATGACGTTGTACACCAGTCGCGCATCTCGCACAGACCGGGTGAGCGGCCCGGTTCCCAGCCAGGAATCCAGGAACAAGCCGCGTAAATCCGGCCAAATGGCCTGGCTGCTGACGGCGTCCGAGGCCGGTTTAAAACCCACAATGCCGCAAAAGGCGGCAGGAATCCGAATAGAACCTAGAATATCGGTGCCGACCCCCAGCACGGTGGAGCCAGATCCAACCAGCGCCCCTTCCCCACCAGACGATCCGCCGGGGGTGCGCGATTCATCAAGGGGGTTGTTGGTACGGCCGTAAATCAAATTGTCCGTTTCCCCCGCCATGGCAAATTCAGGCACATTGCTGCGCGCCAGAATTATTGCCCCGGCGGCGCGCAGTCGCCGCACCACCTCTGCATCCTCGTTCCAGTGGATGGGCGGCATACGCTGCGAACCGGCGGTGACGCTATGGCCGGCAATAGCGATGGTCTCCTTCACGCTGATCGGCAGGCCGGAGAGGGGCCCGGGGCGCGGAGATTTGGCTTCGGCCAGCGCGGCATCCTTGAAAACGTGAATGGCCGCATTAAGGCGCAGTTGGTTGGCTTCCAGACGCTCTACATGCTCGGTGACGATAGAAACGGCCGTGCGTTCCCCGCTTTGCATTTGCTGCAGCAGGTCAGTGGCATCCGGTCGGTTTGGCTTACTCATAGTTGGCTCCTCAGGAGCGTTATCAGGTCAGGCTCATCTACTGACTGACAGCGCTCAAATTGCCCAGTGACACATCAATCCGCGAGAGGGTCACGGGTGAATCCCAACGCAGCTTGAGGTTGGCCTGCAGGGCAGCCGCAGGCACAATAAATACGTGGTTGGCCGAGACAGATTGACCCTGCGCCGTCAATTCTGGCATGGTTTGCAGGGCAGCGCCAAAGGCAACATTGGTTTGCCACGACTCATATTCATTGAGATATTCGTCCACCAGGGAGAAGTCACGGCTGGAAACGGCCGTTTCATTCTGATTTGTCACGCTAACGGTAGGCACCACGTAAACAAAGCCCGAGGCGATATTGCCATCGCTGGCGTATACCTCAACATCCGTTACCTGAACCACAACGCCGCTCAGTGCGACCGAAAAGTTTAGCTCGCCTGCCGCATAATTATAGTCGGTTGGCAACGCTTGTGGCGCAGGTTCTGGTTGGGCACAAGCGGCTAACATCATGGCTAAACCTGCAAAAATCAGCACACTTCTCAATTTCACAGTCGTCTTCTCCTTCGTAATTGTCAAGGTCAAGGTTGTGATGGGGCTTTGGCAGAATGATACCTTATTTTTAGCGTTTTATGAATATTGAGTGTAATAACCAAAAAGAATTTTGAATAAGAATGAGCGGAAAATTGGTTTTTACATGAGCAAATCAAAGAGAAATCGCGCTCCGTTTTTCAAAGAACTTTCTGTGATTTGCTGGCTTGCAGGCTTGGCTGCATACGTTGGCTTTCTACTCATCTGCAATTGCGAATCTTCCGGTTGCCAAGTATTACAGATCATCAGCCAGCGCCGCCGCATCTGCCAGATCGATGGCCACAATTTGGTTAACGGCCGTTTGGGCAAAGCGGCAGGCAGCAGCACGCGAACGGCCGTCTTGCTCCACATTCAGCGACCATTGCGCCTGCTCCACCAGCTTGGCTAAGGCCAAGGCCCGTCCCAACGTCAGGGCAAAGCGGCGCGCCCCGGCTTCTAATGCATTCCGATCGGCCAAATTGCTTTGCAGCCAGTCCATCGCCCGAGCAACGGCCGTCTCTGCCACAGTACCCGCCGCTCGTAAACGGCCGTCGGTTGCCGATTGCACACATCTTTCAACTTCCCCGGCCAGTGCCCGCAGCGGTTCGCCGCCCTTACCCAGCGCTCGCAACGCATCCAGCGACAGCACGTTGGTCGTCCCTTCCCAAATAGGCAGCACCTGGCTGTCTCGTAGCAAAACGGGCAAGCCAGTATCTTCTACATAGCCCGCGCCGCCATGTGCTTCCAGCACCTCGCTGGTCACCATCACCGCCTGCTTGCCGGTGGTAAGTTTGGCCAATGAGGTCAACAGCCGTAGCAAATGCGCCTCTTCTTCGCTGATGTCGCCCGCTTCATCCTTACCAATCAGTTCGACCAAAAAGAAGGTGAGGTGGAACGCCGCTTCGGTTTCCGCCTGCATCCAGGCCAGCGTGTCCAGGTGCAGCGGCTTTTCTGCCAGCGGCGCGCCAAAGGCGACGCGCTTTTGGGCATAGCTGCGGGCCAGGGCCATGCCGCGCCGCATAAAGGCTGCTGCCGATACGCTGTTCCAGGTGCGGGTCAGGTGCAGCATGGGCACGATGTTGCGCACGCCGTCCTTAAGCCCCATCACGGGAACGGCCGTTGTGCCATTCAGCATCAATTCGGCTGTGGGCACTTTACGCGTACCCAATTTATCTTTCAGGCGCAACAGTTCGATATTTTGCAAACGGCCGTCTTCCTGGCGAGTTTCCAGATAAAACAACGCCAGCCCTTTGCCACCGGGCGGATTGCCTTCTGGACGAGCCAGCGTCAGCGTCATTTGGGAGGTGGCGGCGGAGGTGAACCATTTACGGCCGTACAGCAGCCACTCTTCCTTTTCATTCAATCTGGCAACCGTCTCCGACAGGCCCACATCTGACCCACCTGTGGATTCTGTCATCCATTGGCCGCTGGTCCAAAAGTTGGCCGGGTCACGGCTGGTGAGATGGGGAATGGCTGCATCGATTAGCTCCTGATTGCCGGAATTGAGCAGGGTGCGGGCAGCTCCGTCAGTCATGGCCAGGGGGCAGGTATACACATCGGTAGAAGGGTGGAAGAGATAAGCGAGAGCAAATTGGAAGGTACGGTCGAAACGGCCGTACTTTTTCTCATACGCCGCGGCCACAATGCCGTGTTCAGCCGCCAGCTTTTCCGCTCTCTGCCACAGCGGCGACACTGCAATCTGGTCAATCCGGTTGCCCCACGGGTCCCACTGGGTGAGAACGGGTTCGTTGAGACGGTCGGCCAATTGGAGCTGGTACAGGTCGCCTCCAGCCAACTCTCCCATCTCGCGCAGGGCTGGTTCAATCTCGGCCAGAACCTCTTGCGGCAGAACCCGCCGCAAATATGATTGCAGCACACGATCATCATCAAACTGATTGCCCAGCGCGGGCGGGGATTGGTTAAATGGTTGAATTTGCATGGTTCCTCGAATACCTGGGCATGACTGCCCAGGCTATGAATTTAACATTTCTTGCCGCCAGGTGTCTTCGTCTCGCAAATATGGTGCGGCATCATCTTTTAAGACCGATAGTTCATCCTGGACTTCTGTTCGCTCCAAAATGGGTATGTTAGATTGGGACCGGTGGTGTTCTTTCTGTTTGTTCACGTAAGCAACAACATATAGCAATCGTTTCTTATCAAAGGTAAATACACCGTACTCTCATTGCCAGGAAAATGGCTTCTCATTTGGATATTCCTTTCATGAGGCGCTATCTACTAGTCTGGTGGTTTACCGCCAGACGATCCAAACATTACGGTTTCATCACCCCACACAGGGGCGGCAACCAATCTAGCTGGCTATGGTCGGCTACAATGTGGTCAATTTGGGCAGCAATGTGTGTCGGAAATGGGGATGTGCGGCGGGTTTCCAGGTTTGCATGGGATGCAATGACTTCAAATGTGGCGGCCAGCTTTTGGGTGGTTTCATTAATCATGAATTGGATGAAGTGGATGCGTTTGGCAGAACGGCCGTTTATCCGCGCATGAATCGCCACCTGTTCCCCCACATGCACTTCAGCCAGGTAGCGGATGTGTTGTTCCAAAGCAAACGTGCCGCTGCGGCTGGCACTGTAATAGGTTTGCGTCATGCCAAACGAGGCGAAAAAGCCCCAGGCCGCCTCATCAAACAGACTGACATAATAGCGAATGTTCATGTGCCCCATCACATCCAGGTAGGCTTCCGGGATAATAGCGCGGTGATAGCAGTGGAGCTGTTGAATTTGAGAAAGTTCTATCATCTTATTTCAGGAGATTGGCGATTAGGGATTGGTTCGCAAAGAGCAGAAAAATCTCCAATCGCCAATCTCTAATCTCCCTTTTCTAAAAATTGCCACACCCCATCAACTGTCTTCACCGAAATGGTTCCTTCCGCTTCTAGCAAATCCAGATAGCCAATGAGCATCCACAAACCGGCAAAGCGGAAGGTGGGCGGGTAATGACTGTACAGGTTGTTCATGAGCGCAAAGGCGGTGCAATGGCCCTGATGAATAAGCGCCAAGGTTTCTGTCTTGCGCTGGTGAATGCGTTCGCGCTGCTTTTGAATCAGTTGGCGATGGTTGCCGAAAGGCTCACCGTGCCCGGGATAAACAGTGTCAATGGCTAACGCCTCGCAGCGGCTGAGTGACTCCATGAAGCGCGGTAATGCGGGCTGGCGGGGCTGGTTAGGAGACGGCCGTTCCACAATGGGCGTCGGGGTTTTGGGCAGCAGCATATCGGCCGAGAGAAATTGGCGGCTTTCTGGCTGGTAAAAACAGGTTTGGTGGCTGGCGTGCCCCGGCATGTGCAAAACCTTCCAATTCATCCCCCCTAGATCCAGCCAATCGCCTACCTTAAAAGTGTGAATCATTGTGGCAGGAACGGCCGTAATACTGTCAGCGACCTGAGCAAAATATGTGAGCACCAGTTGGCCGATTTCCTCAGGTAATCCTGCTTGAATCAAAAACTGTTCACGATAGTAATCGGCCCGCAAGCCAAACAAGCGTTTCGGATCAATCAGCCATTCAGCACCGAGATCGGCCACCCAGACCTGCCCGCCGCTCAGCGCGGCGATCTTAGCCGCCTGCCCAAAATGGTCAACATGCGGATGGGTGATCACCAGGCGACGAATATCGGCAGGCGTAAGCTTGTACTTAGCCAGCCCGGCCTGCAAGGCGGCCCAACTCTCCGGTGTATCAACCCCACAATCCACCAGAATGGGTTCTGGCTCCACAAACAAATAACTGTTTACTGAGCCTACATCAAATTCAGTTGGCAGCTCAATACGAATCGGTTTCATATTTGCAAGGGTGGCTGGAGAACGGCCGTATCCATCCACTCGTCGGCCAGACAACGATGCAGCTGCACTGCCCGGCGCAGCTGCCACAAATGGGTCGATTTATGCAGCGTGGCAGTCTGGTTAGCAACGGCCGTTTCCAATTCATCCACAGACCACCAGCAAAACAGGCTGCCAGCCATATCATCCCCAGGCACCACCTGGCCGCCCTCGTAGCGCAGCAGATAGTAAATGCCAATCATAAAACAGACATTCGCGTCGTAATGAAAAGTTTGGCTGTGAAGCACGGTTAACGGCCGTACCTGAATGTTCCCCACCTCTTCCTGCACCTCGCGCAAGATGCCGTCCAGCACCGTTTCACCGGCTTCTAGTCCGCCGCTCACCGTCTGCCATTCACCTTGCCCGTTGCGGCGCGGCGAAGAAAGCAGCAATATTTCTTCCTGATCATTGATGATAATGGCCTGCAAGGCAACCGCCGAGGCGGCAAACACCCGTTCGCGTTCACTCACAATAATCGGTTGAGGTTCCAAAACAGCTTCCTTTAAATCTGGTGGCAGTGCTGATTCGCCAGCAAATCCGTCCTCTCTTTACAACATTCGCTCAATTTTATACCTTGTTGTGCTCCAACCAATGCAGCATGGCCCTAATCTGGCTGGCATGGCCAGTGGTTTTGTAATAGTCGTGAATGTTGCGCCACTGCTCTGTGGCAGGAACGGCCGTTTCAAACGCACAATCCACCAAAGCAATGACATCCGCATCTTCATCCAGCTGGGCCGAGAGCCCACCTGCCAGAGCCGCCCGGCACCGCGCTTCGATAGCGTCAAAATAGGCGATATTGTCCAGGAGCAGCTGGCGCCCAGCGGTAGCCGGTGCGTGACAGAACAGCACCGTTTCCGCGGGCAGCGCGGCCAATTTGGCCAATGAGTCCCGCATGGCGGGCAAACCATCCGGGGTACGCGCCACCGGGTACGGTAGCTCTGCTGCATCTGCAGCCAAGATTGTTTCCAGTTCCGGGATGAAAAGCGAATAATGGTCATCGGTATGGCCGGGGGTCGGTAGCAGTTCCAGTGTTAAATCACCGCCATCAATGACAAAACTATCGTGGATAAGCAGCGTGGGCGGTGTAAAAACCACTTCGCCAAACACGTCCGGCTCCAACTCCTTCATTTTTGCCAGGTAGGTGGCTGCTTCTGGCTGCTGAAACTTGGCCGGACTAAGGTGACTGCCAATAATCGGCGCCGGCTGCTCGGCCATCTCTCCGGCAAAAATCTGATTCCCCCAACAGTGATCATAATCAGCGTGGGTGTTGATCACCAAGAGCTGGCGGCCATTGGTTAAATGCGGCGCTGCCCAGGCCAACATTTGTCGCGCCGTATGCGGATTAATCACCGTGTCTACCAATACCACAAATCTCTCGCTGACGACTATGAAGGTATTGACCAACGCGCCATTGCGACAAACAAGGATACGGCCGTCCCAACCGTCATTTTCAATTAACTGGAGTTCGTTTGTATGAGCCATACGTTGTCATTGGGGAACTTTGTATTTGGTCCATTGCGCTCATTGCCCAGTGACCCAATTACCTGATTAGCCATTTTTCAGGCAGCTTGCGGTAGCGTAAAGACAAACCGGCTGCCCACGCCATCTGAGCCCGATTCTACCCAGATACGGCCGTTATGTGCTTCCACCGCCAATTTACAATAAGCCAGGCCCAACCCGAAGCCTCGGGGGCGAATGCCACCTGCTTCTACCTGGGCAAAGCGATCAAAAATATGTTCCCGCTCCTCCGGGGCAACACCCGGTCCGGCATCAGAAACACTGACCTCTACATGGTCGTCACGACCGACTGCTTGCACAATTAATGGCCCGCCTTTTGGCGAATATTTAATCGCGTTGTCCACCAAATTGGTTAGAACGCGTCGAATTTGGTCGGGGTCTGCCCACACAGAGGGAAGATCATCGGGCAAATCCAGTGTCGCCACCATCTCCCGTTTTTCCAGGGCAAATGCATTGAGCTGCATCACTTCTGCCATTAAGTCCGCCAAATGGGTCGGGTTTCGTTCACCAAACGGCCGTCCCGCTTCAATCTGCGCAATGTCCAGCAGGGAGTCCACCAAATTCTGCATCCGAATGTGAGACAAGCGGGCAATTTCCAGCAGCTCGCGGTTCGCTGCCAGCACCTCCTCAGGCAGCACCAGCTCCAGCATGTTCAAGGCGCTAAACAGGTTACCCAGCGGATTGCGCAAATCATGAACAACAAGCTCACTAAGCTCCTGACGTCGTCGTTCCAACTGCCGCAAGGTTTCGTTTTCAAATTGCAGTTCTTCAACCTCAGCACTCAGCTCACGACCAATAGCCGTATTCACCCGCGATATTTCCTCAGCGGCGCGCAAACGGCTGCTCAGAATCTCCATCATGTTCGTACTCAGGTTGGGATCAATCTCTAGCAATTCAAAGAAGTCGCTGCGGTTAATCCCGAGTAACCGCACATCGTCCAGCGCCACAAGCGAAGCAGACCGTGGTTTGTTGTCGATGAGCGACATCTCGCCCACGACTTCACCGGGGCCCCGATAATGTACCGAGCTCGGATTGCCGAAGTCGCCCTGCACCACGGCCACACGGCCAGACCAAATCAAGTAGGCAATGTCGCCGTACACGCCTTCGCGCACCACAATTTCACCGGCTGTAAAGCGATGTTCCAGCATGACCTGATCCAGCACTTTACGATCAAGCGATGATAGCAAGCTAACCACGGTAGATCCTGCGGCCGTTTCTGATGGATCAATTGGGGATGATTGTGCTTCGCTAACAACCTCAAATTCCCGGTCCGATAATTTTTGGGTATCCATATCGCTCCCTGATTTGTGCCACAAGCAAGCTTCTATTTCTATCCTGCGAACAAAAGAGATTTTCCGTTGAGGAACTGCTACAACGTTTCGACTTTTTAATATTGGTTATTATGCCGCATTCGATCAGACTGTGCATCCCTGGCCAGATTAATCCACAACGATGAGGCGAAATCAATGATTATTAGTCCATATCAAGGTGAAAACGGGAAAGTTCTTAGAATTAAAAAATAGTGATTCTCCCGTTTTCCCTGAGTAAACCACAAAGAAATGGTGATTTTTACGTCAAAAGACTTATTCTGGTTACCCAAAGCCATTGAACGGCACTGGCGCCTTATCATGCGCCTCAATTTCCCATGTTTTGCGCCAGAGCGAGCTGGCGCCGTCGATACGAATTGATTCGCCGCTAATGTAGCTGGCCGCTGGCGACAGCAGAAAAACAATGGCAGCGGCCGTTTCGCTTTCTGTCCCCATCCGCTTGAACGGAATATCTTGGATCACTTTCTGAATATATTGTTGAGCCACTTCTGGATAATTATCCAATCCGCTGGATTCAATAAGGCCAGGCGCCACGGCATTGAGCCGCACGCCAGAACGCGCCCACTCCACCGCCAACGTCTTGGTGAGGTTCTCAACGCCTGCACGTGCCGCTGCGGAGTGGGCCATGCCAGGGAAGCCACGCCAATTTTCCATCAACATATTCACAATGACGCCGCCATTGTCTTGCATTGCCTGATTATATGCTTCGCGGCACATCAAAAAGGTGCCGGTGAGGTTGGTCTCAATGACAGCATGGAACCCTTTTTTGCTGATAAACTCAGCCGGACTCAAGAATTGTCCCCCCGCATTGTTGACCAGGCCATGAACACGCCCCCGCGCGGCCAGCACCTCGGTAAACAATGCCTGAACTTGTTCCTCGTTCCGAATGTTACAGGTAAATGTGGAGGCTTCGCCGCCCATCTGGCTAATTTCTTGCTGAACGGCCGTTAACTTTTCCAACGTCCGCCCCACCAATACCACGTGGGCCGCCAGCGTGGCCAACTCTATGGCCGTGGCTCGGCCAATGCCGCTGCCGCCACCGGTAACAAGGACCGTTTGTCCGGCAAACAAGTTGTCTCTAAAAATAGATTGATAACTCATAAAGGCGTCTTCACTGCTTCCCCTACATTGGAGGTTGAAGCACACAAACTCCAATCTCCAGTCTTTACAATATGCCGACGCGCTGGTAAAAGCCCCGCATCGCTTCGGTCAGGGCGCGCGGCTTTTCGACAACGGCCGAATGTCCCGCGTCGGAAATCAACCGTAAACGCGCATCGTGAATGAGGTCAGCCATTTTTTGCGAGTAGGCCATCGGGGTCGCTCTGTCATGCTTGCCGGCAATAACAACCGACGGCGTCGTGATGCGGCTCAACTGATCAACGACACTGCTGCGGCTAAAAATGGCGTTGGCAAAGGGCGTAATTGCTTTAATATTGTGACCCGTAATAATGCCGTGCCACCGCTTCACCTCGTCGCGTCGCTGTGAATCTTCCAGGAAATTTTCGTTAAACAAAGTAGACATGACACGTCCAATGACAGGACGCCAGCCCACCATGCTGACAGACTTCAGCATCAATTTATACTGCGACAGCTTCTCTTTCTCTTCAACGTCCGCTGACGTGTCAATTAAGACAAGCGATCTAAGCAGCTCAGGGCGCTGCAGGGCAAGCCGCAGGCCCACAAAGCCGCCAGTGGACATACCGATAAAGTGCACTGGCCCAATTTCCAGGGTTTCGATCAGCGCAATGGCGTCATTGACGATAGCGTCAAGGTCGTAACTGCTGGTGATCGCCTCAGAACGGCCGTGTCCCCGTTGATCATAAGCGATGCAGCGAAAATCATCTTTGAAGCTATCCATTTGGAACTGGAACATCGTATGATCCATCAAGAAACCGTGGGAAAACAACATGGTCTCCGTGCCAGATCCGATTTCTTCATAAAAAAGCTCGACATTATTCACTCGAATTTGGGGCATTATGATCCTCCTCCCCACGCTGGGGGATGCCACCTTGCGGGGGCGAATGGTTTGCCAACGGCCGTTTCTCCCGGTTCGCCATGCGGGACAACAACCCGGACGAACTGCGGTTTTGAAAATCGGCCAACAGCAAGATGAAGCTAGATAAAAACCCTAAACCAATAATGATGTAGACAATCGTAAAGATTTTGCCAACGGCCGTCTGTGGCGAAAAATCGCCATATCCTACTGTTGTTAAAGTAATCACGCTAAAGTAAAAAGAGTCTAACCAACTCCAGCCCTCCACTTGGTGATAAAACCAGGTTCCCGCAAAAAGTATCAGAAGCACCGACCAAAACAGGCCGCGAAACGCCGGCTCTTTAAGCCCATCGCGCACGCCCCGATACAAGCGCAGCATAAATAAAAATAAAGCCGGCATAAATTACCCCTTCATGACGGCAACCGCCGCCTGCGCCATTGGCAGAATCATTGGGCCAAAGGTGGCAAACCGCTTATCCTGCGTTTGCCCACGCACAAATCGTATGTAAATTTGGGCGATGATCACCACGAGCCGAAACAGCCCGAGTGTATGGTAAAAATTGATGTACTGAACGGAACGGCCGCTTTTCTCTGCATACCGCTCTACCAACGCTTGCCGCGTCAGAAATCCTAAAGCACCCGTTGGCATCATCGCCATGCTCTGGAAATATGGCGGATCAGATGGTTCTGTCCAATAGCACAACAGTGCGCCCAAATCTGAAAGCGGATCCCCCAGCGTACACATATCCCAATCAAAAATCGCCACCAGCCGCCCCGGATCATCCCCTGCCAACATCACGTTATCCAGCTTGTAATCATTATGCACCAAAGAAAACCCCATTGTGGGCGGCAAGTTCTCTTTTAGCCAATGATAAATGCTGTCCATTTCCAGCAAATCAGCCTCTTTAGCAGCGTGCCACCGTTTGTACCAGCCTTCCACCTGCCGCTCAACAAAACCATCTGGTTTACCTAAATCTGCCAGACCCAACGCCGCATAATCCACCGCGTGCAGCTGGGCCAGCGCATCCACCAACGCCTCGCTCATGCGGCGCGGTGCATCCGGCATCTGAGCAAATTCAGGCGGCAGCTTGCGCCGTACCACCACGCCGTTCCGCCGCGCCATTACAAAAAAGTCTGCCCCAATGAGGTCGGGATCGTCGCAGTACAAAAAGGCGCGCGGCGCAAAAGGAAATGCTTGATGCAGCACAGACAGTACGCGGTATTCCCGCGCCATGTCGTGTGCCGATTTGGCCACTGGCCCCAGCGGGGGGCGACGCAACACATATTCATGACTACCAAAATCCAGCAAGTAGGTCAGGTTCGCCGCCCCGCCGCCAAACTGACGCACGTGCAGCTGATTCTCGCTGCCGGGCAGCCGACCGCGCAGAAAACTTGCCAACCTTACCTCATCAAATCGCTCATCTGGCCGTACTTCAATTGTGTCCTGGCTCATCAATCAACCTATTCCATTCCGCATAGCTATCACTGGTATTGCTTAAAAATTCGGCGGGCTACTGACCACTTATGCACCTCATCCGGGCCGTCGTAAATTCGGGCGGCACGCTCGTGGCGGAACCAGTAGGCAATGGGGGTGTCATCGGTCATGCCCAGGCCGCCATGCACCTGCAGGGCGCGATCCAGCACCGTTTGCAGCAGCCCAGCCACATGAAACTTAATCAGCGAGATATCGTCACGGGCGGCGTACTGCCCCTGCTCATCAATCTTCTTGGCCGTCGCCAACACGAGCAGCCGGGCAGCATTGATTTCGGCGCGGCTTTCCGCCACCCAGTTTTGAATAGTTTGCTGATCGGCCAGCCAACGCCCGGGCGCAACGACTCGTTTCACAGCATAGCGACACATCAACTCAAAACTGCGTTCACAGATGCCCAACCAGCGCATGCAGTGGTGAATCCGCCCTGGCCCCAGACGCTCCTGGGCAATGGCAAAGCCTTCGCCCTCTTTGCCCAACAGATTGCTTTGCGGCACGCGCACCTCGTCGTAGCGCACCTCGGCGTGGCTGGCCCAGCCGTCGCCCGGTTCGCCCATAACGGAAATGTTGCGCACCAGGGTGAACCTTGGCGTGTCCAGCGGCACAATGATTTGGCTGGCGCGGGCGTGTCGGCTGGCTTCTGGGTTGGTGATGGCCATCACCACAGCAAAGGCGGCCCCGTCGGCCGAGCTGGTGAACCATTTGTGGCCGTCGATAATGTAGCTGTCGCCTTCGGAAACGGCCGTACTGCTCATCATCGTCGGGTTAGAGCCAGCATGTTCCGGCTCCGTCATCGAAAAGCAGCTGCGAATCTCGCCACGCAGCAGCGGCATTAGATATTTTTCCTTTTGCTCCGGCGTGCCGTGGTCGATGAGAATTTCCATATTGCCGGCGTCTGGCGCCTGGCAGTTGAAGGCAAAATGGCCGATGGGCGTTTGGCCTAATTCCTGGCTCACCAGGCCATGCTCAAACAGCGTCAGCCCCAAGCCGCCATATTCCTGCGGCACTTGCGGCAGCCACAGGCCCAGATCCTTCACCATCTGTCGCTTTTGCTGCAAAGTTGGCAAAATGGCAGTGAAGCCATTGGCCAGGTAAGCTGGCTCCAGCGGAATCAACTCGTCACGCACAAATTCACGTATCGTGGCTAATATTTTCTTTAATTCAGGGGAAATGTTGAACATTGGGGCAACTCCTCTCCATGGTGATTGAGTAATCGGTAACTGGCAATTGGTAACTGGTTAGCGATCAATATTTACAAATTACCAATTACTAATCACCGACTCACCGATTACTGAATGCTGTTCCCAATATATTGTCCACCGTCAACCAACATCGTGGCCCCGGTGGTAAAGCTGGACGCGCCAGAGGCAAGGTAGAGGGCCATACCGGTAAGCTCTTCTGGTTCGGCCATGCGGCCCTGCGGGATTTGCTTCATCACCATCTCATTGAGTTGCGGGTTGCCCCAAATGGCGGCACTAAATTTGGTTTTGATAAAGCCGGGGGCGATGGCGTTGACCTGAATGTTGTCGGCGGCCAGTTCGGCAGCCAATACCTGGGTTAGCATGAGAACGGCCGCTTTGCTGACGCAATAGACCCCCATTCCTGGCTGCGGGGCCAATCCGGCAATTGAGGCAATATTGATGATTTTGCCACCGCCGCGCCCCTTCATGCTGGGCAGGCAAAGCTTGGCTACGCGAAAATACCCCTTCACGTTCACGTCCAAAATCTTGTCCCAATGGCTGTCTTCAGCAGTGATGGCTGGACCAAAATGGGGGTTGGTCGCTGCATTGTTAACCACAATGTCGATGCCGCCAAACGCTTCTGTCGCTTGAGCGACCAGGGCATTGACCGCCGCATCGTCCCCTGTGTGTGCCGCAACTGCCAACGCCTCCCCGCCCTTGCCGCGAATCATCGCCGCCACCTCATCCAGCGATTCCTGCTTGCGGCTGGCCAAAACCACCTTGGCTCCGGCAGCCGCATATGCCTCGGCAATCGCCTGCCCAATGCCCCGCGAAGCACCCGTAATCAGGGCTACCTTTCCGGTTAGATCAAAATCTGGTTGCTTGCTCATTTTGCCTCTCAGTGATTGGTTGGTTTGTGAGGGAAGGATCATGTCAAACTATAGACGGGAGAGCGCATTTGTGCAATTGACAGGTACAGCGGAAACCAAATAGCCCAGCCGTAGGCCGTTCACTTTACAGTCGTTGGGCAGCACACCTCACTGCTTTGTAAAATAAAGAGATATTTTTGCGGAGGTAGACCATTGATAAACCGAAATTTATTGACCCACACGGCCGTAGATCTGCTGACATGCCTATCCCTAACTGCCTGCACCGTGACCGAAGCACGTCCAACCAACATCCCAACAATTCCGACAATCACAGCGGCAGCAACGGTTGTCCTGCCAACGGCCTCACCAACTGTAACGACGGAATCAACCCCAGCCCCGCCAATACAACCTCTGCCAGAAGCAACGGCCGTACCTGCCGAGTTCAGCAGGCCCGCTGTTACCCCAACGGCCGTTCCCAACTTGCCCACTGTACCCACAGAAAACAGCCTTACCTTTACGTTGCAAGAGCAGGTTGGCGGTAACCCAAATGCTGTCCTGGTGGATGGAACCACTGTTTTCCTGGCTGTGGGGCCGCGCCTGGTTGCTGTCGATGTCTCTGATCCGTCATCACCCCAGTTTTTGAGCCAGAGCCCCATATTGGGCGATCAGCTCATGGGCATCCTTCTGCAAGATTCGTTTATCTACGGTGCTGCTGGAAATGCAGGATTAGTCGTGTTCGATGTGGGTGAACCGGCCAACATACAACTAATCAATGCGGGGCCTAACTACGTTGACACCAACCCACCTAACGCTCAGCGAGTAACCAGCAGCGGCGGTCGCATTTTTGTAACCGATGCCAACTATCGCACCAACCAGATTGGTTTAGTCTGGTTCGATCTGGCGGCTAGGCAGCCTACCTTGGCCGGGTCGATGCCGCTTAAAGATGAAACTGCCTTCAGCGCCACCAGTGACCTTCTCTTTATCGGCACCAGATCTGGTGTTCAGGTGGCTGATCCACATAATCCAGGCCAACCATTAAGTCAAATCGGCCCTGAACAGGAAGTTTATCGCTTGGAAACGGCCGTACACAACAATCTTCTCTACCTTGCTACGCTGGCCCCAGACACAGAGCTCTCCATCTACGATCTAAGCGACCCAATCAATCCCAAATTCGTTTCCCAAGATCAGCCAGCTCCTGTTGAATTTTTCACTGAATTCGCCAGTAACAAAAATATTTTGGCCAGCAGCATCACCTTTGGCGAATTTGGCTACTGCAACAGCAGACTCACCATAGTTGATATTTCCCAACCAACAAACCCACAAAAAACGGCCGAATTCGATCCCCAAAACTGCATCAGCGACCTGGCAGGCAGCGAAGAACTGCTTTTTGTCAC
>CBDUOF010000085.1:0-15523 GCA_965368765.1 uncultured Anaerolineae bacterium
CCAGGATGAGTTCGGCAGTGTCGGCCAGTGGCACTGCCGTTTTTGTGCCATTCAGCACGTAGATACTGCCGTCGCGTACGGCCGTTGTCTTCAGCCGATACGGATCAAACCGCACCAGCGGTTCCGTCATCGCGGCCGTCATGGCGGGCATTTTATCGTCACAAAACTGGGGCAGGTACGTCTCTTTTTGGGCTTCCGTGCCTGCCAGCATCACGGGAATGGCCACCAAATTGGGCACCATTACGTTTAGAGCTATGGCCAGGTCCCCCCAGGCAAGTTCTTCACTGGCCAACACGCCAGTGAGCGCGGTGTATTCGCCAAAGCCACCGTACGCTTCGGGCAGGCCCGTGGGCAAGATGCCCAATTCCCAGCCTGCCTGGACGACTTCTGGCGGAATACGGCCGTCCTCTTCTGCATCCCGAAACACTTTGCGCATCCGCTCTTTAGCGTAGCGGGCAATGGCATCGGTTAGCATCTTCTGTTCTTCATCTAAACGAAAATCTAACATGGTTATGCTCCCTTTTGGGCCAGGCTTTTTGGAGTGAAAAGTGATAAGTAAAAAGTAAAAAGTTTTCTTTCTTTTCACTTTTCACTTTTTACTACTCCTCATAACTGGCTAAACTGAACGAATAATGGCGTCTGTCATCTTTGTCAGCCGCACAATTGACTTCACATCGTGTACCCGCACGATGTCTGCGCCGCGCGCGATGCCGATGGCAACGGTAGCAGCGGTGCCTTCCAACCGTTCCTCCGGCGGTAAATCGAGCGTGTAGCCGATAAACGATTTGCGCGAAGTGCCTAATAAAATTGGATAGCCCATCGTTTTGAACGCATCCAGCTGATTGACGATTTGTAGATTTTGGGCGATGGTTTTGCCAAAACCCACGCCCGGATCAAGAATGATATTGCTTTCCTGCACACCAGCGCTTAATGCTCGTTTGATGCTTTCTGCCAGTTCGTTCTTCATATCATTAATGAGGTCGTCATATTTCACGCCCACGTAGCGACCGCCCAGCCGAACTTCCTGGGCCACATCTTTGGGCTTGCTGCGGTTGTGCATCAGTACGACAGGGCAGTTGGCTTCGGCAACCACCTGAGCCATGCGATCATCCATGCGCAATCCCCAAACATCGTTTACCCAGCTTGCGCCCGCAGCCAGGGCCGCAGCCGCCACATTTGCCCGGTAGGTGTCTATAGAAATGGGAAGCGAAACGGCCACTTGCACAGCTTCAATCACCGGAATCACCCGGTCCAATTCCTCAGCTTCGCTCACGGGCACGCTGCCAGGGCGGGTACTCTCGCCACCAATGTCGATGATGTCGGCCCCGTCTGCGGCGAATTGTTGCGCCTGGGAAACGGCCGTTTGCACCATATCCTCATGCGCCAGCACGCCATCGCCAGAAAAACTGTCTGGGGTGACGTTCAAAATGCCCATCACGTACGTTTTTTTGCCCCACTCAAACATAATTTTGTATTAACAGATTCCACAGATACAAAATCTTCTTAATCTGCGTAAGCTTTGATTTCTTCTTAAAATCATAGACAAACATTAATTGCGTAAGCCATTCAAATAAATATCCGTCACGTCCGCACCCAATTTTTCTGGCGAGCTAGTGCCGATGGACACACCCAGTTCAAATAAGGCAGCAAATCCCATAATCGTGGCGCTCATCATTCGGGCAGCGATGGCGGGATCGATGGGCCGCATCACGCCCGAATCGATCAATGCTGTCAAGCGTTGCTCCGTTGCCGCAATGATGCGATGCAGCGCTTCTTCCACGTAATACTGATGAACGTCAGCATTCAGACGGGACTCATACAAAAAGAGCATGAACAGGCGCCGTTCACGCCCGCGCCTGAAGCGATTGGCCATAAGCTGCGCCAGCATGTCTTCAAACGTCTCTCCCTGCACTGATTCAATATCTGCTGCCACTTCGTCGGCATACGCTTTGGCCACACCGATGAGCAAGTCCCGCTTGGTGGCAAAGTAGTTGTAAAGTGTCCCTTCCGAGAAGTCGGCCACATCGGCAATCTCTTTGGTGGTTGCTTTTTCATACCCCTTATGGCTAAACACCGAGGCCGCGGCATCCAGAATTTGGGCTTTTCGGGCTGCAATGCGTCGTTCACGACGGGTACTGTTTTCAGTTTCTAGCATAAGATTCGTTGTTTTTCTGAGTCGTCACTCAAAAAATGAGCGGTGACTTTTTTTCTCGATAAAAAAAGGGGTCAGGCGCTATTTTGCAAAACGGTAGCGGCGGTAAACGGCCGTATCCCCGCATCATCAACCGCATCACGCAGTTGAGCCACCGTGCGTCCCAGCACTGGATGGACAAATGCTGGCGCAATATCGGCCAGCGGGCGCAGCACAAAGGCGCGTTCGGCTAACTGCGGATGCGGGATAATTAACTTTTCGGTTTCAAGAATCTGGTTGGCGTAAAAAAGAAGATCAATATCGATTAAGCGTGGCCCCCACCGTTCGGCAGGTTTGCGACCAATTTCAACTTCAAGCTTTTTAACATAAGTGAGCAAATCAGTAGGTGACAACTCAGTTTGGGTAGCCAGGCAAAGGTTTAAAAAGTCTGGCTGGTCGGTGACGCCCCAGGGCGGCGTTTGGTAAATGGGCGAAACGGCCGTTATCACCAATTCCTTAGCCAAACCAGCAAGCGCCGCCTGCAAATTGGCTACCCGGTCGCCTAAATTTGTGCCCACTCCTAAATAAATCGTCTGCATGGTGCCTTTTGTTAATTCCATTTGTTCAAATTGACCAATATGATGCCCTGCGTCATATGGCAAACTTTATAACACAGCGCGTCATCCATGTCAAACACTTTTCCAGCATTTTTCATAACAAAAAGCAATCATAAGCGACCTTATGCCCATCGATCAAGGGGGTAAATGTCCTGAAAACGGCCGTTTCCCACAAGAGCTTGTCCCAAAATTAGCCTGGCTAGTACAATGCTGGCATGAAACAATTGATCGCCGTCCTAATCTTGACCCTGTCACTGCTAAGTATTGTGACGCAGCGCGCCACAGCACAGCAGGGCAGCGGCTTCACCTTTACGGTGCAACCTGGAGACAGTTGGACCGCACTGGCGGTGCGCTTTCAAGTAGATGCCGCAACCCTGCATCAGCGGAATCCCCACATTAACCCGCTGCGACAGCCTGCCATTGGCACGGAATTCACACTACCAGAAACGGCCGTTGAGCAGTTTGGCACGCTTGTTAGACCATTTGGGCAGTTGTTGGCAACGGCCGTTCAGCACCAAACCTCCCCTTGGCTAATCGCTATGCGCAATGGACAGGCTTCTCCCACCCGCCCCGCGCTTTACCATCCCATTTTCATTGCCGACAACGCCACCACGCCCCGCGATTTGCCCGCCGGATTTACCAGCCTAGAACTGTCTCAAGTTGTTGCCACGCCAGGGCAAGCGGTGGGGTTACGGGCTAAATTAGCGTCTGAACTGGTGGTTACGGCCGTTTTGGGCGATAACGAAATGGCTGTTTTTGCAAACGGCCGTTTTCTGGTCGGACTAACCGGCACAGGCGCATTTTTTGGCACGCAGCAGCCCAATCTCACCATTCAGGTGGCGGGGGAACCGGCCTGGTCACAGCCCTGGCAGTTCCGCGATGCCACCGACTGGACATTTCAGCAGCTCACCCTCACCGGCACGGCAGCCCAAATTGACCAACAATCCATTGCCGACGAGCGAGCACGGCTGTTTGCCATCTGGGAGCAAAACAGTGGCCCAGCCCAGTGGGATGCGCCGTTCCAGCTGCCCATCGACAGCTTTCTGGAAATTAGCTCAGAATTCGGGGCGCGGCGTTCTTACAACGGTGGACCGTACCGCACCTACCATGAAGGGGTCGATTTTTCCGCCTACGGTGGCACACCGGTGCTGGCACCGGCCAACGGCACGGTGGTGATTGCCGAACAGCTTTTCGTGCGCGGCGGCACTGTTATCATTGACCATGGGCTGGGGATTTATACCGGAGTTTACCACATGTCCAGCGTGGCTGTCGCGCCTGGCGATGTGGTGCAAACCGGCCAACTTGTTGGCGAAGTGGGCACGACCGGCCTGTCCACAGGCAACCATCTGCACTGGGATTTGCTTGTTGATGCCACCTGGGTTGACGCCCAGGCGTGGCTGGATCAGGAGATGGCGTGCTGGATTTTGGCTGGCCTAGACCAGCCATGCGAATGATTTAATGGCGATATTTGTGAGGGAACGGCCGTTCCTACCAAACCTGGACTAAAATTCAAGCGTTTAAGATCATAAAATAAGCGGTACGGCGGGACACCGACCGCAGCCGCGTGAGGTTTTGTGGTAGCTGAAGACCACACCATAACAGGAGGCGTCTCGGTTTACGCTTCCTCTTCCAGGGACCACACCTGGTTAAGCGTACACTATCAAGTCAGCGTGAGTCTGTGAAAACTTGTGGTGAGCATGACCGAACTATCAGCGTCCTATCCACTACTCTTCATCCTCTTCGCCAAAAAGCTCTTCAAGGAAATCAATGACGGCGTCGTTGAAAATGTCTGGTTGCTCAAGGTTGGGCAGATGACCTGCATCTGGGACGATAACCAATTCAGAATTGGGAATCGCTTGGTGCATCGCTTCAGCTTCGGCAACCGGGATAAGCTGATCATCCGCACCGTGAATGATGAGAACGGGCACATTAATCTCGCTCAGCATGGGGGTAGAATCAACGCGATCACGCATGGCGGCTAACGCGCCCACCACCCCGTTAAGCGATGCCGTACTCATCACATCCTCAACATACTCAACTAGCTCTTCATCGGATGCGTAATTTTCGGGAGCCAACATTTTGGACAACATTCCAGAGGAAACGGCCGTTGCCCCCTCGTTCTTGGCCAATTCAGCCGCCTTGTCCCGGCCCGCCTTTCCCTCAACAGAGTCTGCCCCGGCGCGGGTAGCCGCCAAAATTAGGCCAGCCACCTGCTCTGGGTAGCGGCGGTAAAACTCCAGGGCAATGTAGCCCCCCATCGACAAACCACAGACCACAAAGGGCGTCGCCACATTCAAATGATCCAGCAAATCGGCACAGTCATCGGCCAGCTGGGGAATGCTGTAAGGTCCGGGCACGCTGTCTGACTGACCATGTCCACGCAAATCGGGCGCAATAACCCGGGCAAATTCAGCAATATCGTCTAGCTGTGGGTCCCACATCTGGCTGCTCAAGGGAAAGCCGTGAATCAACAGCAGGGTCGGCCTGTCGCAGGAATCCTGGAAAGCCATTACAAAATCGTCTTCATTTTCACTCATTTTCTGTTCCTCAATTTTATTCTGGTCTGATTTCAATAAATTAGGTCTCCATCCCTTCAAACAGCTCGCCAATGGAGCGACGCAGGTAGTTTTGGCGTATTGCCTCAGCAAATACGTTACCCACAGAAAGGACGGTTAGGTTAGGAGGACGACGTTCTAACGGCCGTTCTACTGTATCTGTCGTCACAACAGCCTGAATTTGCGGCACAGATCGTATACGCTCAATGGCAGGTCCCAAAAAGAGGCCGTGGGTGCAAACCAGCGTGATGCGTTGAATGCCACTCTCGACCAGCACTTGGCTTAATTCCACGACAGAACCTGCTGTGGCAATCTCATCATCATACACAATCGCGTGCTCAAATCCATGCACCTGACGCCTAATCATGCCGCCAATCTTTACCTTCGTATCCGATACCCGCGTTTTGTCTGCCGACGCAATTGGCAGGCCAAGGTCTGAGGCAAAGCGCGCCGCTGGCTTGGCACGCCCCATGTCTGGCGCCACCACCACATCCTTTTGGGGATCTAAATCCAGCTGTCGAATATGGTTTGCCAGGGCCATCCGCGCCGTAAGCGGATCAGCCGGAATGCTAAAAAAGCCATGCACCTGCGGCGAATGAAGCGTCATCGTCATGACGTGGCTTGCGCCAGAAGTCCGCAGCAGGTCGGCAATGAGCCGGGCGGTAATGGAAATGCGCGGTGCATCTTTTTTGTCTGAGCGGGCATAAGAAAAATAAGGAATAATGGCGTGGATTTCTCGAGCCGCTGCACTCTTGGCAATATCCAACATCATGAGCAGCTCAACCAAATGATCGCTTACTGGCGGCGTCAGCGACTGCACGATGTAAACCGTGCGCCCTCGCACGCTGGCTCCAAGCTGCACAAATAAATTGTCGTTGCTAAATTTTGAAAATCTGGTTTGCTCTAGCGGTATGCCTAAATGTTTGGCAATTTCCTCAGCCAGCGGCACGTTTGAACGGCCGCTAAACATTCGAACATCATTCGGGTCTAGTTTTCCTTCCATCTTCCATTCTCTCCTGTAAAAAATAAATTACTTACTGAGTGCACGGACAATACAGAGCGAGGAGACATCTGTGAAATCTGGGGAAAATAATTTCATCGCTTCTTTCGCTTGCTAACAGAATGTTGCTGATGCTAGCAATGCCCGGCTCAACAGCTGTTTATACGCAGAAGCGGAAATCTCGACGGCACCGAAGCGCCGCAGGTGCTCTGTCATGAACTGTATGTCCAGCAAGCGAAACTGCTGCTGCTGCAGGTGATCTACCAAATAGACCAGGGCCACTTTGCTACTGTCTCGTACCTGGCTAAACATGCTCTCTCCGGCAAAAAGCCCTTGAATGGCAACGCCATACAGGCCGCCAACCAGCCTCTCCTCTTGCCACACCTCCACGCTGTGGGCAAAACCCAGCCGGTGCAAACGCGTGTACGCTTGCAGGATCTCGTCACTGATCCAGGTTTCCTCTCGCCCAGGCCCGGCGGCGGCACAAGCCTCCATGACAGCCGTAAACGCCGTATTCATGCGAATCGCAAACAACCCTTGACGAATGGTGCGCTGTAACGAACGGGAAACATGGAAACGATCGAGGGGAATGATAGCTCTGGGGTCGGGATCGTACCAATAAATACGGCCGTCTTCATGTGCCATCGGAAAAATACCCTGGCAATAGGCCGAAAGGAGAAGTTGAGGCGTGAGCAAGTTAGTCACTGTCTAGCAACGCATCCATTATCTAAAGGTAAATGATGGCTCTTGCAAACATTGACTCTCCCACCATTGACGAATTCGTCCACCAATCGGCCGTCCAACATACGTTTCGATCTGGTAAACCACGTCCCATAACCTGGCAAAATCAACCCCTGCACCCAAACCCATCTTGTAGGCCAAAAAAATAAGATCCTCCGTTGCCAGATTGCCTGCTGCGCCTGGCGCAAAGGGGCAACCACCCAGCCCTCCTACGCTGCTGTCGAAGATTCGCACGCCAGCCTGCAAGGCAGTGGTGGCATTGGCCAGCCCCATCGCCTGGGTATCATGGAGATGCACCGCCAGCTTACTCATATCCAACTTACGCCCCAACGCCTCCATTAAGTGCCCCACATCGAGCGGATTGGCGTGGCCAATCGTGTCGGCAATTGCCAGCTCATCGGGCGCCAACTGCCACAGCTTCTCTGCCAGAGCAATCGTGCGCTGCGGCGGCGTAAGCCCTTCAAACGGGCAAACCCAGGCCGTCATCACATAAATCCGCGTCCAAATACCCGCCTGCTGCGCCTGAAGCATTAGATCACGGGTAATTTCATAAGCTTGCTGCGACGACATGCGGGTATTTTTCTGACTGAATGTTTCACTGACAGATACCCCAAACGCCATCGACTGGCAACCAGCCGCCAACGCCCGATCATAGCCTCGCTGATTAAACACCAATCCAATAAAATCAGTTTCAGGATAGGTCTGGCGACTAAAACGCATGAGCTCATCTGCGTCGGCCATTTGAGGGACTGCTTTGGGATGGACAAAACTGGTTAATTCAATGTGATGAAGACCGGCTGCAATCAACCCCTTAACCAAATTTTTCTTCTGATCTGTGCCAATGAGGTTGTCTTCATTTTGTAAGCCATCGCGCGGACCAACCTCATAGATTTTCAGAGAGTCTGACATGCGTGTCCATACCGTTAACTGACTTGTGCCGGTTGTTGTGGGGACAACCTGCGGGAATATTAATGCATTGATTTTACCATACAACGCGTCAGATTTGGTTAGTTGCAGTACAAAAACGCCAGCTAAGACAGATAGCAGGTACCGTAAAAGTAAAGGGAGGTATCGGTCGAGTGAAAAAGAATTTGCAGTTGATCCGGTGCAAGCGGCGGATTGCGAGACCAGGGTTGAAGTTTTACTAATAGCGCCCGATGGCTGGATTCACCGCAATGGCGTACGCGTCAATGCCGCCATCCATATTAAATACGTTGGACCAGCCTTGCTGCGTAAGCCACGCCGTTACCTGGGCGCTACGGTTGCCATGATGACACATTACCACAATTTCAGCCTCTTTGTCGGCCGTGACTTCGTCTGGCAAAATGCTGGGGCCTTGAGCAGCCAATTGGCTCAATGGCGCAGTTAAGACGCTTTCACCTAGATTCGCGTAGAGCAGTTCATTGGGCTCTCGCACATCGAGCAAGATGAAGTTGTCGCCGTTCTCAAGTTTTTGGGCCACTTCCTGAACAGAAAGGCCGGGGACGCCGTAGGGGTTCATTTGTTATCCTTTTATTTTGGAGTGGGTGCGTAAAAAGTGAAAAGTGAAAAGTAGAGAGGGGGAGATATCTTGCACATTTCCTTACTGATTTCCCCTTATGCGCGCCAGGCAGCGAGCAGCAGGCAGCCCCAACCGGCAATAAAGGCAACGCCGCCGATGGGCGTAATGGCCCCCAACCAGCTTTGGCGTGTGAACACGAGCAGGTACAGACTGCCAGAAAAGAAGATGATTCCGGCCAAAAATAGGTAGCCGGCCCACGTAGTCAGGGATATCGGCCATTTATCGGCCAGCCAGGCCGCAGCAAAAAGGGCAAGGGCGTGGTAGATGTGGTAGCGCACGGCCGTTTCAAACGTCGCCTCTAAGTTGGGAAACCGCTCAAAATAGCTGCTCAGGCCGTGTGCGCCAAAGGCACCGGCACCCACTCCTAGCATCATGAGGGCCGATCCGAAAATCACAAATAATTTATCCATTCTTCTCTTCATCCTTACTAATTTCGGTATTCCAGCGCATAGTGGGTGGCTCTTCAATGGCTGGCCCTTCCCCCTGTGCCAGGCGGTCAAGCCAGCTGAGCGGATCATCGGCTGCGGCCGTTTCGATAGCAATGTAGGCGCCGTACGTTTCATCCAGATGCGGCCGTTCGCGCACCACCTCGTGAACCAATTCGGGGAGACGGCCGTTTCGTTCCATAGTACCAATCAATATGCCGGCTTTATCCGCCTGGGAATTGCCGCGTAACTGAGCATATTCCAGCCCCAACCGCCGACAAAGCGCCTGAAACTCATCTATATTAAAAACCGTTAGTAAATCATCTCGTAACTGTATGCGATCCATTCCATGTTCCAATTTTTATTAAAGACAAGAGAGTGAAAAGTGATCAGTGACTTCACTTTTTACTTTCTACTGGTCACTTTACACTGCTTGTCACTTTACACAGCTCTATCTCAATTTCCGTTCAAGCTTTTGGCGACATGATGCACCAACCGTTCAGCAACGGCCGTTTTGCTTTGCAGCGGTATCTCTTCCACCACGCCGGCCGAACTCAGCAGCAGCACTTTGTTGGTGTCAACCTCAAAGCCGACACCCTGATCCGTCACATCATTGACTGCAATAAAGTTCAGCCCTTTGCGCAGCAGCTTGTCACGGCCGTATTCAAACGCATTGTGCGTCTCGGCCGCAAAGCCCAGAACCACACGCGGAAAGCCACTTTTGTCCCGCTGAGCTTTTACGGCCGTTAAGATATCCAGCGTCACCTCCAGGCCAATCGCCAGGCCCCACTGCTCATCCGTCTTCTTAATCTTCCGGTCAGACTGATTATTGGGTCGAAAATCTGCGACCGCAGCTACCATCAGGAGCGCATCGGCGTCTTTGGCAGCTGCCAACACCGCGTCGGCCATTTCCTGGGTCGTTTGAACAGCAACGGCCGTTGCCCCAAATGGAATTGGCTCAGAAATGGGTCCATGCACCAAAGTTACCTCTGCCCCGGCATCCAGCGCCGCCTGTGCGGTCGCCAGTCCCTGCTTGCCAGTCGAACGATTGCTAATAAAGCGGACAGGGTCGAGCGGCTCGCGCGTCGGCCCGGTAGACACCACCACCTTCCGCCCGCGCAGCGGCCCTTCTTTTGCCAATGCCTGCCGAATATAACCGACGAGCACGGCTGGCTCCACCATGCGCCCCTGGCCAGATAAACCGGAAGCCATTCGCCCTACCGCGGGACCAGCAAACTGCACCCCACGCGCCTGCAGCGTGGCCACATTGGCTTGCGTCGCTGGATGATCATACATGCCACCGTCCATGGCCGGGGCCACCAAAATGGGGCAGCGCGCAGCCAGGGCTGTAACCGTCAGTAAATTGTCGGCCAGGCCAGAGGCCAGTTTGGCCAACGTATGGGCAGTCACCGGGGCAATCACAAAAAGATCGGCTGTTTCCCCCAAACCAACATGCTGCACATGGTCGTTCAGGCTCCACATATCGCTGAAAGACGGCCGTCCCGTTACCGAGCGAAACGTCAGGGGCGTCATAAATTGCTGCGCCCCTTCAGTCAAAATGACGTCCACCAATGCCCCGGCCTGCGTCAGTTTGGAGGCCAAGTCAACCGCTTTATAGCAGGCAATAGAGCCCGTAACACCCAATAAAATATGCTTTCCTGCTAATAAACTAATTTTGCTCATCAATCTAGTTTAACCACAAACCCTAAAACGCAAAATAATTACCAACTATGAGTTTTGTTTATGATATGCATTACTTTTAGCAATCCTAGCCCTCTAAATTTTGCTATAATTGCACCAGATTTTCTAACCGCTCGCTTAAATAAATGAATCATCAGGCGTCTGAGTCAGAAACATCCGTTTCACAATGAGGTTGCGGCCTCGCTAAGAATTGATTATTCACTGCAGTACAATGGAGGTACGTTTTGACGAACAATTTTTCACTCAAAAGACATCATATCGACGTTAAGAATATCGTACGCAATGCCAGACCAGCAACGCTCTACCAAGAAGCCCTGGAATATGAGGAAGAAGCAGCCATTGCTGATTCAGGCGCACTTATGGTGCGCTCAGGCGAAAAGACCGGTCGCAGTCCCAGCGACAAGCGCATTGTCAAACATTCTGATTCCGAGAATAATATTTGGTGGGGATCTGTCAATGTTGCCGTCGATGAACATACATTTGAAATTAACCGCGAACGCGCCATTGATTACCTCAATACGCGCGAAAAACTCTATGTCGTTGATGGCTACGGTGGCTGGGATGAGAACGAGCGCATCAAAGTACGCATTATTTGCACACGGCCGTATCACGCCCTCTTCATGTGGAATATGCTCATCCGACCCACTGATGAGCAACTCGCCACTTTTGGCGAACCCGACTACGTTGTCTTCAATGCTGGCCAATTCCCCGCCAACCGCTACACCACTGGCATGACCTCAAAAACCAGCGTCGATCTTTCTTTTGAACAACAAGAAGTCGTCATTTTGGGTACCGAATATGCTGGCGAGATGAAAAAAGGCATCTTCACTGTTATGAACTACATCATGCCTAAGAAGGGCGTGCTTTCCATGCACTGTTCTGCAAATGAAGGAGATGACGGAGATGTTTCTCTATTCTTTGGCCTCTCCGGAACTGGCAAAACCACCCTCTCTGCGGATGCCCGTCGCCAGTTAATTGGCGACGACGAGCATTGTTGGACAAAAGATGGCATCTTCAATATTGAAGGTGGCTGCTACGCCAAAGCCATCAACCTGTCGGCTGAAAATGAGCCGGAAATTTACAGCGCCATCAAATTTGGTACGGTGCTGGAAAATGTTGTTTACGATCCAGTCACCCACGCCGTTGATTATACCGATGTCTCGATTACTCAGAACACACGGGCTGCCTATCCCATTGAGTACATCCCCAACGCTAAAGTCCCTTGTGTCGGCGGCCATCCTAAAAACATCATCCTGCTTACAGCCGACGCGTTTGGTGTCTTGCCGCCCGTCAGCAAGCTAACCCCAGAACAAACGATGTACCACTTTATCAGTGGCTACACGGCCAAAGTGGCCGGCACCGAAGTAGGCATCACCGAACCAGAAGCCACTTTCTCGGCCTGCTTTGGGGCAGCCTTCATGGTTTGGCATCCCAGCAAATATGCGGAGCTGCTTGCCCAGAAAATGGCCAAGCACGGAGCAACTGCCTGGCTGGTCAACACTGGCTGGACTGGCGGCCCCTATGCAGTTGGTTCTCGCATTCTGCTCAAATACACCCGCGCCATTATCGACGCAATACACAACGGCTCCCTCAACGACGTTGCCTATGTGACAGACCCTATCTTTGGCCTTGCTGTTCCCACGAGCTGCCCCAATGTGCCAAGTGACCTGCTAATCCCTAGAAACACCTGGGATCACGGTGAGGCTTATGATAAACAAGCCCAAAAATTGGCTAAACTTTTCATCAAAAACTTTGAAAAGTACAAAGCAGGCAGCAGCGAGGCAATCATCAATTCTGGGCCAACTCTGTAAATTTCACCCGCCAATCTACCCGTAATTGCAAAAAACGTCTTGTCATCATCAATTGCTGACAAGGCGTTTTTTATGAAGAAATACGCTGGCTGATCATTAGAAAAACCAAATGGCTCGTGTCAAACAAACCCACTTGGATATAATCTTGTTCTTATAAAAATCATGGGAGATTTTCATTGACTCAACAGCGTCATCGTTTACTTCTTCGCCTTTGCCTTATTTTGCTGATTCTTCTTGTAGGCAACCTGATCAAATCTGTTTGGCAGCACCAGGCGTCTGTAAACCTGGCGATTGCAAAAGGGCAGCAGCTTTATTTACCTGCCGCCGGTCACCCCATCGGACTTGCTGCTGCCCAGCTGGCTAATCTAGCGACGGCCGATTCTTCCCTCATTTTTGTCAATGCCCTGCCGCTCACCTTGGGTGAGTCTCGACCCTGGGCTGATTTGGGCTGTACGGCCAATAATTGCGCCCAGGTCACCTACTTTGACCGAAAAAATGGCGGCACAATAAACAACATCGTTTCTCTGGCAGACAATGCCATTTTGGCCGTGTGGCGCGATGCCCAGGCGCGACCCTCTGGCAGCAGCTTTGTCGCCGAAGAAGCGATTGCCATAGCCGCCAATGATCCAAACGTTACGGCCGTTCTGGGCACTATTGGCGCGGGTGATCCAGCGATGATTCCCATGTCCGCCTGGCTAGCAGATGATGCCTGCCGGGATGATTGGTGTGTCGATTTAACCTTTCATAGTCCGGAGGGAGACGGCCGTATCTTCCATGTCTTCGTTAACATGAGCCAGCAAACTGTGGCGCGTACTTTTTACACGCGTGGCCGTCCCGAACTAGACGTATCCATGCCTACCTCACAGCGAGAAGCCTTTAGCAACGGCTGCCATGAGCAAGATGGGTGGAACGTCTGTTGGGAAATGACCGCCCACGATGGCGTCCTCTTCCGCGATGCGACCTACGACGAGACCCCCATTTTCAGCAGCATCAAAATTACCCAAATTGAGGCCTGGTATCCCAGCTGGCCTGGCGGCTATCGGGACGAAATTGGCTTCTCGGCCTCTGTTCCCCCATTTGGGGATACCGTCATTAATCAGTTCGAAGATGGCTTTGAAGTGCGTCAGATGTTCACTGAATTCACCCGTTGGCCCAACTGCATTTGCTGCTACAGGTACGAGCAAATAATCCGCTTTTATGCCGACGGCAGCTTTGAGCCTCGCTTTGTTTCCCACGGCCCGGGCTGCGATGATTTGTCTATCTACCGCCCGTTTTGGCGCATCGATATGGAATTGGACGGTACAGAGGATGATCATGTTTGGCTGTGGCAAGACCGCCAATGGACAGAAGTGACCATTGAACAAGAACTGTTTCCCTTTGTCGATAATCTAGGACCAGATGGCTTTAAGCTGGCGACTGGCGGCAACACCCTGCTTTACCGCTGGACGATGCTGGGAACTGACCCACTCGGCCTGGACGAAGCCCGGTTTTTTATCCTGAAAAAAAATGAGCTAGAGGGAGAAGAACCGCTTGCACCCGGACCAGGCGACACCTTTCAGCCACCACGCCAATGGCTGAACGAGGAACCTGTTTCGGGCGAGGATCTTGTGTTCTGGTATGTGCCCCTGTTAAAAACCAAGAAAACGGAGCCAATCTGGTGTCTGCCTGACCCCGAACCAGGCATCAACCAATGTGAAGCAATCTTGCGGATAGAGTTAACCGACGCGTTAACCCAGCCAACCGCTGAAGAGCTGAGCACAATGGAAGCAACGCCAACGCCACCCGCAATGGAAACGGCCGTAGCCGCCCCCACACCGACGCCGCGCCCCGTTGAAGGCAACTCCGTCGAAGAAATCATCCTGAACTCAGGCTGTGGATCTTGCCATGCGATTGGGCATCTTGGTGAGGGGCGCAAGGTTGGCCCCGACCTATCGGCCATCGGTTACGAAGCCACCGGGCGTATCCCCAACGTCTCCGCGGCAGATTATTTGCGTCAGTCGATTCTGGAACCAAATTACGCGATGGCCCCAACTTGCCCCAACGGCCCCTGCCTGCCAAATATTATGCCGCAAGACTACAGTCAGCGACTTACCCCGGCCCAGGTAGAGCTGATCGTGAACTATTTGTTGGACCTGGATGGCCTCAGCACAACGGATCAGCTAACGATCATCGGCGATAGCGACACGACTGTATTGAACAAGGATGGGAGTGCGGCAAAAGGCAACAACGGTATCGTGGCTGGACTCGACACCTCGGCCGCCAACATACAGCTCATCATGATAGGCATTGTATTTTTGCTCACGTTGTTTCTATTATGGAAACGGCCGTATGAAGAGTAATCAAATCAAGACATTTCGTAAGCTCGCGTGAAAGTTAAGTAGATAACATAATAAATGTATGGCTTAACCGTTGACAAACGCCAGTGGAAAAGCAATACTAAAACCATCACTGTTGTATAAAAATATCGCTAAAATTTTCCGGGAGGAACATTATGTCCGAAGCCTTAGATCAACTCGTTGAACGTGCCGTAACTGACAGAGAATTTCGCAAGCTTCTCATCAACAATCTTGACAAAGCCCTAGAAGGCTATGCCGTTTCCAGCGAAGAGCGCACGCTGTTAGAAAATCTGGATGAAGAAAACTTCGACCAGTTTGCCGGTGGCCTCGGATCCCGTACCACCAAAGGCTTTATGCCTGGAACCGGATAATTTTCGGTAGATTAAACGATTAGCCTAACGCTTAGACCAGATCGTCTAAGCGTTTTTTTTGTCTACACGCACGAACTGAAGATTTTCTAGTTTCGCCAAGCATTTTTCCCCTAATTTTCTTAATCGAATATTGTCACTTTGTGCAAGCAAATTTCCAGCACTTTGCAAACAATAGATTTTTTCACCGTGACGGGATCGGTTTTCAGCAGACTGAACACACGCTTCCAAGAGCTGTTCGCGCTTGTCGACTTTCGGTTCTAAATGTGCCAATTCC
>CBDUOF010000086.1:0-15487 GCA_965368765.1 uncultured Anaerolineae bacterium
ACTGGACTCGGCCGCAGCGCCTGGTTTTGAGGTAGGTGCAATGGATGCGCTGCTGCTGATTAATGAACAGGGGGCCAATGGGCATGCTGAATACGGTCAAATTGTGGCAGCCACAGCCCATGCCAAGAATTTAGCAGAGTCGCAGCGGTACCTGCCCCAACAGCCATTAACCCAGCTATGGCCAGTCAGCGGTAAAAATATCGCTTTTGTTGGCGATATTAGCCAGGACGACCGATTGAGTGAAGCGGATAAGGCAAGTTTTCAGCAAATGAACGTGCAGGCTTTGGCGATCATGTTCCTGATGGTTGGTAACCTCCGCTTAGGGCAAATTGTGATCCGTTGGAACAAGCCCCAAACATTTACCACCACCGACGAACGGCTTTATGGGGCGATTGCCCAGCAAGCCTCCTCAGTGGTATACAACAGATTGCTCTTCAACCAAACCGAAGAAGCATTGTCAGAAACGGCCGCATTGTATCAGGCAAGCACGGATCTGAATGCCGCCCAAACCTTTGAAGAGGTCCTCACCACACTGCGCCAGCATACAATTTTGGGTCAGGGCAGCAATGATGTCACCCTCAACTACTTCAGCCAACCCTGGGACAAGCATACCGTCCCCGATGAGATAGAAATTCTGACGCGATGGGGCACCTTGCCCAATGTGTTGCCCACCCGATACAAACTCTCTTTCTTCCCGGAAGTAGAAACCGTTCTGACTCCGAATGAATGTCTGATTTGCGAAGATGTGGCAACCGATGAACGGATGAGCGAAAAAACCAGAGCAATCTTTAGCGAGCGATTTAAGGCCAAAAGTGCCATCTATGTCCCACTGGTTGTGGGTGGTCAATGGGTTGGCTTTATCAGCGGCATTTATCCCCAACCGATGCAGTTCCCCGAAGTTCAAGTTCGCAGACTGAACGTACTGGGGCGTCAGGCCGTTGTCTCCATTCAATCGATTCGCCTATTTGAACAAACCCAGGCAGCGTTGGCCGAAACGGAAGCGCTCTATATTGGAAGTGAACGTATTGTTTTGAGCAATTCTGAAAATGATATTTTGCACGGGCTGATTCAATCCACCATGTTACAAAACCTGGATAGAGCTAATATTTTTATGTTTGACGAGCCGGTTGAGGACGGTGTAGCGAAAGATGTAACGGCTGTTGCTGTTTGGGAAAATGTCGATGTGCCGCGAACCGTTGAAGTCGGGACGCGCTTCCGGGTAGAAGATATACCTTTTATGAAACTGATAGAGCCTGGTGGCACCTTACTTATCTCTGATGTGCGGCAAGACCCGCGCGTTGATGCCCAGACCTGCCAGGTTTTGGAAGGGTATGGAATGCGCAGCTTTGTTTTGTATCCTTTGGTGGCTGGCAACCAGTGGCTGGGCATGGTTTCTGGGCAATCGTCCAGACCGTTCCATTTGGATGATGTTCAGATACGTAAAGCCATCAGTTTGGTAGGGCAGGCATCGGTGGTGTTGCAGACGATGATACTGTTTCGCCAGGAACAGGCGCGTGCCCGTCGGGAGCAGTTGCTGCGCGAGATTGCCACCAAGGTGCGCAGTTCAACCGATGTTGACACAATTATGCGAACGGCCGTTACTGAAATCGGCCGTACGTTGGGTCGTCGATCCTTCATCAAGCTAGGCAATAGCGACGATGAAAATGGAGCAGCGTGATGAGCCTGGATAAGGAGATTTACTACGCGTTGGTAGAGCAAACCGTCGATCACATCCTGGTGACCGATTCAGACGGGATTATTCTCTACGTGAATCCAGCCTTTGAGGCAGACACGGGTTACAAACGTGAAGAGGTATTGGGCAAGACACCGCGAATTTTGAAATCGGGTAAGCACAAACCGTCCTATTACAAAGACCTTTGGCAAACGGTGTTGTCTGGCAAGGTGTTTCGGGGTAAGGCTTTCAACAAAAGGAAGGACGGCACCTTTTATTACGAGGAGCAAACAATCACCCCCGTCAAAGATGCGCAGGGCCAAATTACGCATCTTATTTCAACCGGCAAAGATATTACGGACTGGATTGAAAATGACAATCAGAAAAAAGAAAGCCAAACCCGTATTCGCCAGAAAGTTAGCCGGGCGTTGGTTGCTGCGCATACCCAGGCAGAAGTCATCAATATCATGATGGAGAAGTCCAATTATGCTTCTGAAACGGCCGCAACCCTTTTTACGCTAACAAAAGACGGTGATACCGCCCTGATTGAACTCAGAAAAGCCAATCCAGCAGAGGGTGGCCTTAGACCATTACCCATCGGCACCCAATTCCCATCGAGCCATCTGCCGCAAATGTATTTGCCCAATCAACCCTTTGTGACCGATAACATTACCGTGGATAAACGAGCCAGCGAAGAGGCCCAGGCAATGGCAAGTCGACTCGGTGCGGTTAGTTTGGCTACGTTTCCCCTAGCCGCCGGTGGCGACTGGCTAGGTACGCTGGTTTTAGCCAGCAAGAGAGAAGCACATTTCACAGAAGAAGATTTGGCCTTTTATAGGGACTTGGCTGAACAAGGTGCCTTGGCGCTCCGGGCTGCCTGGTTAAATGAAGAAGCCCGCGCCACCTTGGCACGACGAGAACGTGAAGTGATGCTCACGACGCAAGTTGCCCAGGAAATTGCCTCGGCGACGAACCTGCATGATCTCTATCACCGGGTTGTTGTTCAGGTACAGGAACAATTCGGCTACTACCACACGCAGCTCCTTCGCTACGACGACACCATGGACATTCTGGCACTGGTGGTTGGTTATGGCGACGTGGGCCAACAGATGTTGGAGATGAATCACTCTATGCCGATGGGCGTGGGGCTTATTGGTCGGGCTGCCTCAACAAAACAATCCTTGCTGCGAGGTCAGGTTTACAAAGATCCCAACTGGCAACCCAATCCGTTGCTTCCGGAAACACGCAGCGAACTGGTCGTACCGATCAAGTTGCGAGATGAGGTGCTGGGCGTGCTGGATGTGCAGAGCAGCAAGGCAGATGGCATCACGGCCAATGACCAGCTGCTGCTGGAAGGGTTGTGTGGTCAGATTGCCATTGCCATTGAGACTACCGGGCTGCGCCAGGAAATGGAAGGTCGCTTGCGCGAACTAAGCTTGCTGCAGCGCCAGATGAGCCAGGACGGCTGGCGAAAATATCAGCAAATGCGTCAGCAAAAAATGGGATATCGTTACGATTTTTCTGGCCTGCAAACGTTGGCCAATCAGCAAAGTGCACCCGGTAAGAACGGGACTGGCATTATTGCCTCACCATCGGTGCCCAAGCGGCAGATAAGTAAGTCGCTCGAGATTCGGGGTGAGACCATTGGTAGTTTTGGGGTGGAGGATGATCCAGAACGGCCGTTAAGTGATGAAGAACGGGAAATCATCAATGCCGTGGCTGAAGAGCTTTCTGAAGCATTGGAAGCCGCTCGCTTGTTTGAACAAACCCAGATGGCTTTGGCTGAACAGGAGCGACTTGCTTCTGAGCTGGAGACGGTGGCGCAGGTTAGCACCGCAGCCTCCACTATTTTAGAAGTTGATGAACTGCTGCAATCCGTTGTGGATTTGGCCAAGAGCAGCTTTGGTCTTTACCATGCACACATTTACCTGACCAACGAAACTGGCAAGAAGCTGCTGCTGAAAGCCGGGGCTGGCAATGTGGGGCGCCTTATGAGTTTGGAAAGGCGCGAAATTAACATTGACGATGAAGCCATTGTGGCAAGGGCGGCCCGCACCCAAAAAGGTGTATTGGAAAACAACGTGCGCCGCACTGTAGATTTTATGGCTCATCCGCTGTTGCCAGAAACGCGCGCCGAAATGGCTTTGCCGATGTTAGTCGGTGGCAAGCTCATTGGCGTCCTTGATTTACAATCTGACCAACAGGATTTCTTCTCTGAAGAAGATCTGAATGTGCAAACGACGTTGGCGGCGCAAATCTCTGTGGCGGTGGAAAATGCCAATCAATATGCAGCCCAGGTTCAAACTGCTACCAAACTGCGGGAAGTTGACCAGCTAAAATCGGAATTTTTGGCCAGCATGAGCCACGAATTGCGCACGCCGCTTAACTCTATCATTGGCTTTGCCGATGTCCTGTTGGAAGGGTTAGATGGTGAATTAAATGGCCGTATGGAAGAAGACGTGCGGCTTATCCGCGAGAGCGGCGATCATCTTCGTGGCCTCATTGGTGACATTCTCGATATGTCCAAGATTGAAGCGGGGCGCATGGATTTGCGCTATGAAGAAATTGATTTTGCTCAGCTGACCAATGACGTGGCGGCGACGACGATGTCACTGGCCCAGGAAAAAGGAATTTACCTCCACTTGGATATTGATGAAGGGGTGAAGCCGATTCAAGCTGACCGGACGCGATTGCGTCAGGTGTTGTGGAACATTGTGGGCAATGCCATCAAATTTACAGACAAGGGCAGCGTTACCATTTCTGTGCAGGCACAGCCAAACCACATCCTTTGCTCCGTTCGGGATACCGGCATTGGCATCAAGGAAGAACATGCGGCCGTCGTGTTTGAGCAATTCCGTCAGATTGATGGCGGATTGAACCGGACGGCTGGTGGCACGGGCTTAGGCATGCCGATTACTAAAAAACTGGTAGAGTTGCACGGGGGTGAAATTTGGATTGAAAGCGTTTACGGGCAAGGGAGTACCTTCCTGTTTACCATTCCATTTCAGCCACCAAACGCAAAGCTCATACAGGTAAATGCTATTGCAAACGGTAGCTAACAAAGCTGCTGTTTACGAAGAAGATGTATTATTATGACCTCTCAAGAGATCTACAGAGGTTAATACTTGATTTTTTTGAGGCAACCAATTTTGGAACCTCGTAGGTCTGAATAGTTGCAATTATTTTACGGTTGAGGCGATAGCCACTTTTGTAAGTGTCATGATCATCTGAGCAGTAATCACTTTTAAATGAAGGTAAGTCATTATGTCGAAAACAGATAAAAAAGTTCTCTGTGTAGAAGATAATCCGGTAAACATGCTGTTGGTTTCACGTATTGTGGAAGCAGAAGGGCATCAACTGATTAAGGCGGCTGATGCGTCGGCCGCGCAAGCAGTCTTGTCTGACATGGTGCCAGACATCATTTTGCTCGATATTAACCTGCCTGGAAAAAGCGGCCTGGAGCTGGCGCGGGAGTTTAAGGGGGATGTTCGTTTGGCACCAGTTCCCCTCATTGCGACAACAGCACAGGTGTTGGTGGGTGACCGAGAACGCTGCCTGGAAGCGGGCTGCGATGATTATTTGCCCAAACCGCTGGATATCCGCAAGCTGCGAGAAGTGTTACGCCAATATTTGAGCAATGGGGTAGCCTAACGGCCGTTCTCCACTCATAACACATATTGCCTCGATACAAGGCTGACTTCTTGATCTTCTTTTTTGGTTGAGACGTATTAAAACGGCCGCTTTGATGAGCGGCCGTTTTTGTTTTCAGCCGACGTGAAGCAATTCACAAAAAGGCATTGAAATTAGCAACAGGAATGCTTGTCATTTGCTCAAGTGAGAGCCGATCATTAGGTCGCGCTGGTCAATAATTGTCTTGGCTTTTAACCAGTTCCTCGGTTCCAATAATCACAGATGGTTCTCCCAAAATATGGGTCAGAAAAAGAAAGCGGTGGGTTGCTTTGTGGCCGCTCAGGCGCAGCTGCCGCTGCAATTTGTCTGGCTCAAGCGGTGAACCGCGCTTTTTTATGGTGACGCTGCCCACACGCCGCTCGCGCAAGTAATGGCGCAGACGCTTGAGCTGAAAGGGAAAGTGGGCCTCCACGACAAAACAGCGGGCAAACGGCGTGGCTACGGCCGTTTCTGCCGTTAAATAGGCAATCGACTCATCAATTTGGCTGGCAGGCAGTTGGGCCGCCAACGCCTGCACCAAATGTGCCCGAATCACTGCTGCATCCGGCTCGTAGAGGTAGGCTTTGGGTGGCGTGCAGTCAGTGGCTACTTTGGGCAAATCTCCTGTGGTAAGAGTGTGTCCACCTGGCAATAAAGTAGCCCGCCGCGCTACGCCTGAATGCAAACGGCCGTACCACAGCACCCCTTCTTTCATTTCCCCTGCCACCGAGATAAATTCCACTTCGGCGCCTTCAGGCAGCTCCGCATAATCCACGCCGGGGCTAATTTTTACGGCCGTGTCTGGCACCCGGGCCCGCCATTGATCGATGAGGCCGAGCGGTGGGCGATACTGAGCCAGAGAGAAAAAGCGACGGCCGTTTTCATCCCGACGAGCCGGGTCAAAAAAGAGGGCGTCCATGCCTGATAGTGGCGTTAGGCTGTGCAAATCAGCCTGAAGCGGATGGAACCGGGCGCCGTGGCCGTAAGCGCGCACGTTTTCCTGCGCCATTGCCAGGCGCACTGGCTCCCACTCCGCGCCCGTGACCTCTGCCTGGGCCGCCAGGGCAATGGCATCTCCGCCAATGCCACAGCCTAGATCGGCAATTGTCTGGCTACCAATCTGCCAAAAGCGCTGGGCACGGTGCTGCGCCACACTTTCTGCGGAGGCTTGTTCCAGGGCGGCACGCAAGAAGTACATCTCGGCAGCCCGGCTGAATTTGGTGACAGCGTGCTGGCGCAGCACCACTGTTTCCAGAACGGCCTGGGCCTGGGTTTTGGGCAATTTTTGGCGCAGCCAGGTAGCAATTTGCAGATGAGTTTGGGGGGTAACGGCCGTTTGTCCCAAATCTGCCAGCCAGCGTTGACCGTCAGGGGAAAGCAAAAAAGATAGATCGTCGAGCGTCATGGGCTAAGGCATTTCTGGAGCGAGCAGCTGCTCGTCCGGGATGTGGGATTCTTCGGCTTCGTCCAGCTCGGGAACGGCCGTGCCCGCTCCCTGTCGTCCACAGTAAGCCTGGTAGGCACAATCCCGGCAATGGCTCCAATCCTCCGTCAGCGGCCAATCATCAGCCACCACCGCGTCGTCGATTTGGCCGGCAAGCTGCTGCAGCTCTGCCCAGTTAGCCCCATGTTCTGCGGTGCTGTAACGAATTGTGACGGGCGCATCGGCGGCCTGGACGTACCAGTAAGTCAGGTGAACCTGCTCTGGCAGCAGGGGCACATCCCCCGGCCAAAAGGCCCTCCCTCCTTCAGCCAGCAGGGCGAGGTAAAGGCGGGTTTGCCAACGGCCGCTTAACGCATCCTGGGTAGCGGGACGGCCTGTTTTCCAATCAAAAATATGGGCAAAGGGTTGATTTTGTTCATCCTTACCGATGACCAGGAGATCGAAACGGCCGTAAAGCAAATGATTACCCAACGGCACAGTGAGACCTGTTTCTGGAAGAAACTGAGCCTGCAGGGGGATGGCTTTAAGGGGAGAATGTGACTCAAACTGCTGCCACCACTGCCGCACTTGTGCATCTGCAATAGTAGTTGGGATAACGTTCAGCCCTAAAAAGTGGCGTTCCAGCAGTTGATGAAAATCCTGCCCCTGCTGCAAGCGTTGCTCAGTTTGTTCTGGCAGCGGCGTAGCTGGCCAGGGCAGGTGGCGCAGGTAGCGCAATTGGAAGCGCCGTTGACAAGTGAGGTAGGTTGCCAGTTTGTACTGGCTTAAGGTCAGGCGATTCACCATCGGTCTCTTTTGGGTTGAGGTCGCACAAAGTTTCCCAATATAAGTTGCTTAGATGTGTGCGTTTTCCTTAAGCAAAGCGTTGTTAACAATAATTTTTGCGCTTTACAGCTCGAAGGTTGAAAAGTCTACGCGGGGCAGCTTCGGCTTCACTGCCTGTACGAGCTCTTCATAACGGCCGTTTTTCACCATGAAATCTTGTAACGCCTGCATCCGCTCCGTACGAATGTATTGATTGGCTGTGTAACCTAGCAGCCCATTTTCATCCAGCTGGAGTGCCTGACAATCCAGCTTTAATTCCTGGCAAAGTTCTGTTACCTGACCCGGCTTGATACTTTCCATGAAGATGTACAAATTGCCTTTGAGTTCATCAACACTGTCTGGACGCATGGCAACAATTTTCTTCACAAGTGTATCCAAGCGGCCGTTCCGCTGCACTTTGCCAAACAGATCCCGCGCCTTGCCAGTTTTGCCAGAGGAACCTAAATTCTCTATGTCTACACCAACCGCTTCGCAGAGTTCTCGAAAACTGCCATCATCTAAGGAAAATTTTTCCGCGATGATCTTGTAAATGGGCAGGGCCTCTGTGGCCAGGGGAACGATACCGCTGCTCACCGGTGCAGGGGGAGTATCATTTTTCTGTCGAACTGGGTCGATGTGCGGGGCTGGTGTGCCTTCACGGACAAACAGGTGTCCATCTTCCACGCGCATAAAAATGACCGGGGTGGCAAAGTCGCGTCGTTTGTACTGCGTATTTAGGCCCACCGCACGACGGCCGTTTTGCGCCGCACGATCGACCGGGCTGCCAGCCGCCACTTCCTGGTAAAACTTAAGGGCAAAGCGAACGGCCGTCATGTTCGACACCTCATACTGCATCGCCAACACCACCGGAATATTTTGCTGGACAATGCGAGAGGCTGCTCCCACAAATGCCTGCGAAGAGGAAGCCATGCCACCCTCGCACGCCTGCAGCAGCACAATGGCCGGGCGATGCCGGTTCAGCAGTTCGGCAAAGAAATCGGCATCGACCCACATCGCCTCACCGAACATATCATCGACGAAGGCAATTTGGCCCTCGGTCTGCGCTCCTTCACCAACAAGCTGCCCGTGCCCAATAAAATGCAAAACGTGCGGTTCCTGCGCCAATAGTTCATCCAGCGTCATCGGGTTTGCATCTTTCAAAACCGGCAGCAGTTCAAAGTCCTTCGGCTGTTTCGCCGCCAGTTTCTCCAGGCCCTCCACCACTTTTGCATACTCCACAGCGCCCAGATCGCTGGGAGCGGCAACCGCGACGGCAATCCGCAGCTTTTCCCCAGCTTTCAGTTGAATTGGCTTTGGGGGGAACCATTGGGAACGTCGTCGCGAAAAAATGAGATCCGGCGCTGAGCCAACCCACAGGGCGCCCAGGTTGGCTTCTGTCGGCAGCCGCATGAATTCCCAGGGCAACGCAGCCACATCTGGCAATGCTTGCTCATCGATGTCCAGCTCAATCCGCAGCAGCGCATCTTCGGTATGCACCGCCTGATTGTACAAACCCACAAAGTCTTGCCGCAGCACGGGATCAAAAAGGGCATTAAACAATGCCTCTCCCAAACCTTTTACCTGGTCGTCCTGGTTCATCTCTTTGGCCTGAGCCTGCGCGACAAAGGCATCAATCTGCTCTTTTAGCGCATCCTTATAGCCAAAGGCGCCGCTGGGTTGCCCCAAATTTTGCTTTTGGGGATTGACCTTGTTGGCTTGCACCCGATCCCGGTTCGTAATTTGGATTCGGTAAGTGTAGGTACCGTTGCTCATGGCTGGCATCATCCTCCTGGGGAAGTCACTTGCCACAGACGGCACAGAGAGAAAGAAAAATCTGCGAAATCTGTGGGTAAGATTTAATATTTAGCGCGGCAGGATTAATGTCCACGTTTCGGCCGCACCGCGTGCCAGGTCGCTGGCCGCCTCATCTTTGCGCCGAAATAGATTTTTGAACTTGTCAGCCAGGTCGCCAAAGACGTTGCGCACGTTGGCCGTGAGCCAGCTCATGGATGGTTCGGCCCAGGCTTTACCGGTAAGCGTGATCTCTTCTGTCCCCGCAGGCACCTTAAACACCATGCTGAATTTGACCGTCACCATCTGCTGCAAATCGGCGTCCTGGATGTACCAGTAGCATTCTGAGTTATCCTGACCGTAGGCGGCAATGTCGAACCGACCCAGATCATAGGAAAAATCGTGCAGCACAATATGGGACTTCATATCGTTCTTGTTTTCCAGATTGGCACTTAGTTCGGGTGCCTTATCCGTCAATTCAGACAATTTGGAGGCGTCCACGCCCACTTTCCAGTTTAAGTCTGCATCCAGCCCTAAATTCATGCCGCCGCCGAAGGTCATCACGTTTTTCCAGCTTGTTTGGGGAAAGATGGATTGCACTATGGGCTCGTCGGCTCCCTTAGGTCCAAAATCCAGCTCGCAGGCAAGTGCGCTGAAATGAGCCCCTGGCTGAGGCCGCATGTCCACCGTCATGGTCATGAAATAGTATTCATGGGTGCTGCCAAGCTGCTGCTGCTGAATGCTGGACAGCTCAATGCCTGAGCCGTGCAATTGTTCGGCAGTGAGAGCCACCAGATTGCTGCGCGGGTTGCCGAATTGCACTTTTGTTTCTTTTAGACTGTGCAGTGCGGCGCCGCCCTCGTCGAGTTTCTGGCCTCCGGCGAGGGAGCCTTCCCATTTGGTGACGTCAGAAAAGAGCTCGTCAAGCAAGCTTTCGTTCGCCTGTAGGTCAGGGGAGTTTAGCTGGTCGGTCATGTGGATTACCTCCTAGAATGTGTATCTTTTTGTGAGATAGATGAGAAAACGGCCGTTTTGCCAGAGCGACAATGCACCTGCCATCTTTTGAGTGTAGGTAATATCTTACTGGCACAACCAATTTTTTGTCAATAATACACCAAAAACGGGGTTAGGTGGGGCCAGAGCTTGTTCACTGACAGATCAATGCGCCAGGATTTTACTCAGGAACAACTTGGTTCTGTCATGCTGTGGATTATTATACAGCTCCTCTGGTGAGGCAATCTCTACTACTTGCCCGCCATCCATGAACACCATGCGGTCAGCAGAGGCGCGAGCAAAGCCCATTTCGTGGGTCACAACCACCATCGTCATGCCCTCTTTGGCTAAATCCAGCATAACATCTAACACTTCTTTGATCATTTCCGGATCCAGAGCGCTGGTTGGTTCATCAAACAGCATGACTTTCGGGTTCATGGCCAGGGCGCGGGCAATGGCCACGCGCTGCTGTTGCCCCCCGGAAAGCTGGCGAGGGTAAGCCTTGGCCTTTTCAGGGATGCCCACACGGGTAAGCTGTTCCATACCAATGCGCTCAGCCTCTGCTTTGTCTCGTTTGCGAACCAGGCGCTGGGCGATAGCCACATTTTCCAGGGCGGTTAGGTGAGGAAACAGGTTGAACTGTTGGAATACCATGCCTACTTCAGCGCGGATGGCGTTAATGTCCGTCTTTTTATCTTCCAGGTGCACCCCTTCGATGAAGATACCCCCTGATGTTGGCGTTTCCAGATGATTGATGCAGCGCAGCACGGTGCTTTTCCCAGAGCCGCTGGGGCCGATGATGATAACGACTTCTCCTTGCTTAATCGTTAAATCGACGCCTTTAACCGCCTCGATGTGATCAAAATATTTATGCAGATCTTGAATGACAATCATATCGTTATTCATGGGATTACCTTTCTCCAACGCGAATGCGTTGCTCGTACCAGCGCAGCAAGAGGCTGAGGGTGATGGTCATGGCGAGATATAAAAAGACGATGACCAGATAAGATTCTGGGAAGCGAAACGTGCTGCCAGCATGGAGTCGCGAACGTTGCGTCAGCTCGCGCACGGCCAGAACTGAGGCCAGTGAAGAATCCTTAAGCATAGCAATGAAATCATTGCCCAATGCTGGCGAGATGTTACGGATGGCCTGGGGCAGAACAATATACTGCATTGATTGCCGAGCCGTCATTCCAAGTGAGCGAGCGGCCTCCATCTGTCCTTTTGAGATAGATTCTATACCAGCACGAAAAATTTCGGCTAGAAAAGCGCCATAGATGATGGCGAGGGCTAGAATGGCCCGAAGCTCGATGGAAACGTCGCGGTTGTTGATGCCAATACTGTTGCTAACGGCAGGCACAATAACAAAGGCCAGGGTTAGCAGCAGCACAAGGGTGGGTACGCCGCGAATGAATTCGACGTAGGTGATGGCAAGATTACGCACAAGCCTGTTGTGACTAATACGGCCGAGTCCGGCTAAGAGTCCAAAAACCAGCGCCAAACCGAAACCGGCCAACGTTAGGTAAAGGGTGGTGGTGATGCCGGGGAAAATAAAGACAAATGCCTCATTGTAATCATTGGTAATGGCATTTAGGGATGTCAATACACCTTCATTTTCAGCTGCAAGTTTGCGTGCGTCTCCTCTATCTAACAGAACTGCGTCTATATCGTTGCCGATCAGAGATTGGACGGCGTCATCAAGTTGGGGAAAGGTTTGGATGCGCTCTTCTGGAAGCAGTTCGAGGGCAAGCTCATAGGCTGAACCGTTTGGCAGCACACCGACTATAGCCTCATCTTCTTTGACGGTATCATCAAAATCCTGGATGTCTGCTGCATCGGATACCCGAATGAGCATGTGAGGCCCGGGCTTTAAAACAATGAGAAGGGCCATCAGGAGTAAAAAGGTGAGTATCGCTACAAGCCACCAGGGAAATTCGCGCCAATCAACAAAAGGTTCTTTTTGGATTTGGGCATCAGGCAAGATGGGGGGAACAACTTCAGGACCAGCCATATCTTTCTCTCCTGTGGGTGGAACGGCCGTTTCTTGCCCAGCCGCTCGACAGTGGTGAATTTGATTGTTAAGCAAAGAAGCGCCAGCTATTTTGTTTAACTGGCGCTTCTAACGTACTCAATTCGCTTGTAAAGGAGTACAAACGCATTGTTTTTGTGTTAAACGGCCGTTACTCTTCTGGCGGGAATAAATCATCATACGTGATCGTGAAATCAGGACCAAAAAACTCCAGGTTCACTTCCTCAAGGAAACCATTTTGGGCCAAGACAGCCAAAGCTGCGTTCACGGGATCAACCAAATCGCTGTCCAGCGGATAGATGAATCCTAACTGATCGCTGGACATGGAAGGACCAACCAGCTTCAGCACATCGGCATTTTCACCCAGATACCCTTGGCCAGCGACCTCATCAATAATTACCGCATCAATGTCGCCTGCTATGAGAGCCTGAACGGCAAAGGGGAACTGCTCAAAGGCTTGAATGCGATCTTCGGGAAGATACTGCAAAGCTGTTTCGTAATTCGTTGTGCCTGTCTGCGTTCCCAGGAGCAGTTCATCATCATTGACAATGTCGTCAATACTTTCAATGCGATCGTCATCGAGACGTACCAGCAGACGTTGTTCGATGTTGATATAGCCGGCAGAAAAGGCAACAATTTCGGCACGATCGTCGGTAATCGTAATGCCATCGGCTGCGGCATCATATTGTCCATCAGCAACAGCTTGAATCATGCCTTCCCAACCTGCCTCAACAAACATTGGGGTGCAATTGATGAGTTCGCAAATCTCATTCCATACAGCGTAGTCCCAGCCTGCCGGTTCGCCGCTATCAGGATCGATGTAGTTGAAGGGCAAGTAGGCGTTTTCCACGGCAATGGTTACCTCGCGACCTTCTAGATCAGGCAGATCGGCGCCTTCATCCTCTTCTTCCGGCGGGAAGAGGTCATCATAAGTGATGCTGAAATTGGGGCCAAAATATTCCAGGTTTACGTCAGCCAGGAAGCCGTTTTGGGCAAGCTCGCCCAATGCTGCATTCACAGGATCAACCAAATCGCTGTCCAGCGGGTAAATAAAGCCCAGCTGATCGCTAGACATGGAAGGACCAACCAGCTTCAGCGCATCGGCATTTTCGCCGAGATACCCTTGGCCAGCAACTTCATCGATAATGACTGCGTCAATATCGCCAGCAATAAGCGCCTGTACGGCAAAGGGGAACTGCTCGAAAGCTTGAATACGCTCTTCTGGCAGATATTGTAGTGCCGTTTCGTAGTTTGTTGTGCCTGTTTGGGTACCTAAAACGAGCTCTTCATCATTAACAATGCTTTCAATGCTCTCGATGCGGTCCTCATCCAGACGCACCAGCAGACGTTGCTCAATGTTGATATACCCATTGGAGAAAGCAACAATTTCGGCGCGATCATCTGTGATGGTGATGCCGTCAGCGGCTGCATCGTATTGGCCATCAGCGACGGCTTGAATCATGCCTTCCCAGCCTGCTTCAACAAACGTGGGCGTGCAGTTGATGAGGCTGCAAATTTCGTTCCAGACAACATAGTCCCAACCAGCGGGTTCGCCATTGTCAGGATCGATGTAGTTGAAGGGGAGATACGCATTTTCGACGGCAATGGTGATTTCACGGCCAGCCAAATCGGGCAAACCGCTTTCGCTAACAGCATCGGCTTCTGCGTCGCCACCTGCATCTGCATCACTGTCGGTAGCTACCTCGCTGCCGCTATCAGTATCCGCTGGTTCCTCGGTGGATGTTGTCCCACCGCCGCAAGCGACCAATAGTAGCCCAAGTAGCAATAAGCCTACTAGCCAAATTAATTGTCTCTTTTTCATATGGATTCTTCTCCTCATTTGTAGAGTTGATATTGTTTGCCAGAAGGTTCTGGCGGCGTATTTTGAGGGGTTTAATTATGACATGGCTTAACAAATTAGCCAATTTTGGCAGGAGGTGAGGCAGTAAAGGAACGGCCGTTGTCCAAAATAACTAAGGAGTTGCGTTGCGATGGGCCAATATTTTGGCAGATGTGCCCAAAACAAGACGGCGTTCCTGGGTTATTAGCCGCCTCCAAAGAGTTGGAGTAAGGCGATGGCTGCAACGATAAAAAAGATGATCAGGCAGCCAAGACGCATCAGCGTCGCGGTGAGCTTAAATGCCAGGCGTGCCAAGAACAGGCCAATGAGCAAGATGGCCGCAATGACGATCAGCTGCGTTATTTCCTGTGGTTGCAAGTTTACGAGTGTGTCCAATTTTTCCTTGTCCTTTCGGTGAGCGGTAATAAGTCAAGCACGAGAAGTAAGAAGCTCGCTAACGCTGACCCTGGCTACTGCTCACCGCCTTCCCGAATCCATAATGCCAGCAGCAAGGTGGCAACGGCCGTAATCATAGCAGAAACCAGCCCGTTGCTGGAAAAACCAAATCGGCTGAACAGAAACGGCCCCAGCCAGGAGCCAAGCGCCCGCCCCAGGGCGCCAGCCGCAATCGTGCTAGACATCACCACACTTCGGGCTGACGGCACAATTTCGGTCATCAGGGGAACGCCCCCGACTATGCTGATTTCAAAGGCCAAAAAGAGAGCAAAATAGGCAATAAGGGCGGCGGCAAGATTCCCGCCAGTTAACGGAATCAGCAGGCAAACCAGCGCATTGAGCAAGCCTGTGACGATGATGACCGGTCGCTTGCCGAATCGATCGACGGACCAGCCAGCAAAAAGCTCTCCGATAATTTCGGCGCCACCGACGACCCCAGCTGAGGCACCCAGCGCCAGAAGGCTCAGCCCAAAGCTGATCTCCATCCAGTCACCGTACACAATGAAGATGGTTTCATTCCCTGCCTGGTTAAGCATGTTGTAGAGCATCGCCGCCCAAATGACAGGATGGTGTCGCACGACATGCCAATAATCGACCAAATTCGCGCCACGACCGGGCTCTGTTTTGTGGACTCTGGGCAGGAACCGCCAAAGCAGAACGGCCGTTATCGCCCCAAACAGTCCGAGCCAGAAAAAAGAAGCCGACCAGCCCTGCCGCTCAATCGCCACGCCCATCAGTGGTCCGCCGAGGAGCAGCGCTCCGGCCCAGGAAAGCTCGGTCACAGCCAGT
>CBDUOF010000087.1:0-15407 GCA_965368765.1 uncultured Anaerolineae bacterium
GAGACGGTTCAGGATGCGGCCGTTTCAGATAAAACCACGATTTGGCTGGCAACATCCAATGAGATTATCTCAGTCACCACTGTGGGCGAACGTACCGTGTGCCAGCGGGTCGCCGTGGCCGACTTTCCTGCGGCAGGCGGCTTGCTGGCCGATCTGGCAGATGAACTCTGGTTGGTCTCGGAGCGGATAGTCTACCGGGGAAATGCGGCCGGATTTGAACGGACGGGCACATTGGCTTTGCCCATCACGGCTCTCGCGCCTGACGGCGCAGTTTGGTACGTCACGCAAACAGAGCTGGTTCGGGTTCGTGCCGATCAAAGACTTCCCATGGCGCACGGCTTGCCCCCAGAAACGATCACGACGCTGGCGATTGCCCCGGATGGCACCATTTGGCTCGGCACAACAGATGGCGCTGCCATTTTTACCGGTGGGCAATGGCAATGGCTTACAACAGCCAACGGTTTGGCCAGCAATCACGTCACGCACATTGCGTTTGCCGATGATGGGGCGATCTGGTTTGGCACGCCAGGCGGCGTGAGTGTGTTACGGCCGTAAATCCTCGGGGAAGACAGCCCGAAGACGCCATGCCCTGGGCTGTTAGCACACGCCCTACTGGGACGACACGGAAGTATCATCCCGCACGCTCAGGCGGCGCACGTAGTTGACCAGATGCCACGCTTGCTCCTCTGTCAGCTGGGCCTCAAAAGCCGGCATCGCTGTTTCCTCGATACCCTGCAGAATCCAGAAGAAAAGATCGCCATCGGTGTGGGTGGCGGTGTGACCGGCAGCAAAATCGGCTGGAGGCGGAGACAGACTCAGCGCTGTTGGACCATCCCCCCGCCCTTCCGTGCCGTGGCAAGCGGTACAGTTTTCGTTGAAAAGCTCCTGGCCAATAGCAACTGACTCGACGTCAGGCAAGATGGGATTCGTGGCAAATTTGGCTGGCGTGTAGTCGTTACTGAAAAAGTTGAACAGTTGCGAGCCACCGAACCAGAAGCAAACCAGACTTATGGCAAGTAATGCCACCAACTGCGTTTCATTCTTGGCGGCACGAACACCCACAAAGCCCCAAAGTAGTGCAAATAGAACAATGCCAGCACCGGTAGCGCCGCTGCCGGTACGGTTCATAAATTTGGCAAAGCTTTCTAACGGCCGTATGCCACTGTCCACTGAGCGAATGTTGCCCCCAACGCCTGCCTCCAAGCGATAGGCCGCAAAGGTGTCAAACGTGTCAGGACGTCGTATAGAGACTTCTACTTGCCAGGTGCCAATCAGGCTGATATAGCTGCCTTCGAGCTGGAAACGGCCGTTGCCCAACGACTCGGCTTGCCCAAAGGAGGAGCCAATCGACTGTCCCAAAAACGTGTAGCGCAGCGAAACGTCCTCTACATCGGTGACCGGGTTGCCCTCACTGTCTGTGATTAGAATCTCAAAGCTGTTGGCCCCGACCAGAGCCGGTTCGATTTGCATTTCTACCAGCAAATCTTCGGCAGATTGCACCACGGTCGTTTGTCCCGGTGCATCTGCCAGCAGCGGCGCATCAACCCCACGCTGTAAATCTGTCAACACGCCAGCGGCAGCCAGAATAAGTAAGGCCAGCCCCATCTCTGCCCAAACCAGTAGGCTAAAGCGTCGCAAAACGCGCGGCGTCCGCTCGGCAGTGGGGTCTTCGTAAACGGCACTGAGGCGCGGCTTAACAAAAATCAGGTTGATGCCCGCAATGCTCACGGTGAGCAATGCCAGACCAATTTTACCAAGCAGCAGCAAGCCATAAGCCGTGCCAACCAATTCCGTCCAGCCGCCCACATGCTTAGCAGCCAGGTAACCGCCGCTGGTTAGCAGCAAGCCCACCGAAATGGCAGCGATTGCGGAAAAGTTTAGCATCAGGCTAAGGTTTAGCCAGGAACGGGCTTCGTTGTTCAGATGGCGGGCCTGCCAGAGCGAGATGGCTAAAAAGAGCAGTCCGCCTGCCCAAATGGTACCGGCTAAAACGTGTACCCAGTCGACCAATATTGATTGCACCGTTTCTTCTATGAGGGCAGCGCTGTGGCTTATCAGGGCAACGGTGAGAGACAGCCCAATGGCAAGCACAAAGCCCAGCCACCACTCCCAGCCCCGCAGCTCTTTACGACCGTTTTTCACGTTAACAAACAGGCTCAAATTAAAGTGGGACAGGGCCAGGAGCAAAAAGCGCACCAGCCACATGGTACCAAAACGGGTGGCTACCCAGCTCTGCAGGTTGGCGGTTTGCAGCAAATCATAAGCGCGGCTCTGGTCGATGAAGATGATGACAAGCCCCAAGCCAACCAGCACAATGCCGCCAATGCCAATGCGGATGCCAATTTGGGCCACTTTCAAGTCAAGCTGCTCTTCGTCCGCTTCCAAATCCACATCGGCCACAACTGGGTTCCAAACCAGAAGACGGAAGGCAAACAGCCCCATCAGCAAGGCAATGCCGGTGAGGGTAAGCCATCGTGCTATGGCGCTGAGCGGGGAAAGTTGGGCAGTCACCGTGTTTTCGCTGGTAACGGCCGTTGCCGCCACGCCAAATCCAAAAGCAAACGTCCCGCTTGTTGTGTGGCCATCCACCGTCGAGAGAACCTGCCAGCTCACCAGATAAGCCCCCTGCGCCAAATCAGGCAGGGAAACCGCAAGCGTACGGCCGTCTGCATCAATCAACGTCAACGGGCCGGTTTCCACCGCTTCGCCAGCTTGTGTTAACAGCGCCACACGGCTCAGATCGGCCACAATGGGTTCATTAAATTGGATGATCAGATTATCAGGTAACTCATCTAGCAGCGCATTGGGAGCCGGATTAGAAAATTCCGGTACAGCATGGGCAAACACAGGCTGAACCCATGCCCAAAGCAGGCCAGCAAGCAGAACAACAAACAGGAGGATTATGCGGCGATTTTTTTTCATACAGGTTAACGGGCGAAGTGATAAGTAAAAAGTGAAAAGCAAGAGGGTGCGCCTCAGATCTTATCACTTTTTACACTGATACGTTTGCTCTCTTTTATTCTTCAACAACAATGGTCACGGAGCTACCATCTTCGAACTCTTCATGCGACCCGAGCGCCAGGTAAGCAGAGACCTCGTGTTCGCCCGGTTCTAAACCAGGCAGTGCCTGATCCGTATTGCCGCCCATCACCATGCCAAAGGAGACATCATCGACATAGACATGCCAATGGGAACCGTCCACGCCCAGTTCAAAATTTTGAACATCAACCTCAACAATGATCTGGTCGAGTGTGCCAAACGTGTCGCCCTCGGCCGGAGAGGTGATTGTAATGGTTGCGCCGTCCTGGTTTGGAATCCGCTGAACGCCCTCATCCCCATGTTGATGATCCATGTCCATATCTTCCATCTCTTCATCCATGGACTCCATTGTTTCATTGTCGGCGGCTGGCTCTGTGCCGCCAGCAGTTGAGCAGGCAGCCAAAAGCAATCCACTGATGAGAAGTGCCAGAAGCAGCCACAAACGAATTGGGTTATTTTTATTTTTCATTATTTATCCATTTTTATGAGTCCCATCCATCTCAGGGATGAAGGGTTTTTTTGTCATTGAACTATTTTTTTACTGAGGCCAGCATGGTTGAACGGCCGTTTCAGTCAACAACATCTACATTAGCCAGACTTGCGGCGCAGCAAACCAATGAGGCCGAGCAGTATACCAAGGCCACCGCCACCGGCACCCACATACGACCACGTCCGAGCTGTTTGCAGCTCTGCCTGCAGCAGATCGACTTGCTCTTGCAGGGCAATGGGATCGGGCAGGGGCTCCGGGAAGTGCAGATTGCTCGCGGGCAATATTTCCTCTGGATCAACCTGTACGTCGACATCGGTACTGCCCAGCGCGCCAAACAGCCGGGTGGTATAAACGCCGCGCACCGTTGGGAAGAGAACGGCCGTATACAATCCTGGCGTTTCAGTCGGGTTCATATTGACCCGCCAGGTGCGCCCGGCATAAAGAACCTCAACATCCAGCGTTGCCTCTGCGCCGGTAACCGGCACTTCATCTTCACTTATTTCAATGGTCAGCGCATTCCGCTCACCAACGATGGGCGGTTCCTGCAGCCAACCGACCACAATGGCGTACGGTCCCACTTCCACACGGGTGTGCGCCATTGCGGTACTCGTTGCCTGGGTAAAGACAATCATCACCAGGAGAACGGCCGTTCCCCATTGTAAAAACGGCCGACGAATTCGATTTAATCGTGTTGTCATAGGGAAATCCTCAAAAGGCCACGTAAAATAGCCCTATATCAATATTGTCACGCTGTCTCTAGTTTACAAACGGGAGCTCAGGCAACTTTTGGGGGAGGTGTAAGCGGGAGGCACTTAAATTCAGTAAGCCTAAAACGGGTTGATAAAAAGGCCACAGAAATTGTAAATCGGATGAAAACAGACAGAATTGCAGTAATCAAAAAAGATGACGTTAAAAAGCCAATGATCGCGGTAACGACCGTATCGGGCAGCAAAGATTCTTCCAAATGATGATCCCACTCCGCCTCAGCAAATATATCGGCGGGCTGACTGGGCACAAGACAAGCGCAAGCATAGACGCCCATGGGCGATACGCCCAGGTTAGCCAGCAAAAGAAACAAAAACAGCAAGCGGGAACGAATCATAATAAGTGGTTAAATTTACGGCAGGGGGACACCCACACCCTGGGTACAAGCCCCGCCTAACTCTGGCGTTTGTGAGCCGAGTCGATATCGTTCAATGAAATCCGAGATACGGCCGTCGTCCGCAGTCTCAACCTCAAGCTGAATACCCCAGGCCGTCAGCACAATGGGGCTGCGCTGTCCCGGATACGGACTTAATATCAAGAAGGTCTGTCCGCGCACCAACTCTTCGAGGGCAGCAATCTCATCTGCCGCTAAATCGGTCTGGTACGTGATCCAAAGCGCGCCATGCTCCATTGAATGAATCGCATTGCCGGTCTCAATGGGCTCATTATAAATGCCGCAATTTTGCCAAATGTTGAAATGCTCGCCTCCCGCCGGGGGCACATCGGATTCAACAAACTCCAATGAGTCATCATGGCCCCGCGCCGGACGTGGGAACTGTACCGTGTCCGCTATTTGCGGCGTCGGACGCACGTTTAAATAAAGGATAAATCCCAAACCAGCGATCCCCAAAACAATCATACCTAAAATAATCTGACTTCGACGGTTGCTCAACATGCTTTACTCCAAATGATTGAGGAACGGGAATGAAATAACGGTTGCAAAGGATTTCCCGATCCGCAAGACTGACACTGTCGTTGCGACAATTGATGTATCGTCAGCCCTAAATTTTTTCAATTAGCCCAGAGGTGTCCCAACCCCACCCGAACATTGCGCCCCGCTTTCTGGCCCGCGTATCTGCTGATACCGGTCAATGAACTCAGAAATACGCACATCGTCCACCGAATCCACCAGCAGCTGACGATCCCAAACGGTGAGCACAATGGGACTTGTCTGATTAGGATAGGGATTCACCAGGAAAAAGGTTTTCCCTCGGGCAATATCTTCTAAGGCTGCAACCTCGTCTGCGGGTAAATCTGGGTTATAGGTAATCCACACCGCCCCATGCTCCATGGAGTGAATGGCAAACTGTGCCTCGACGGGTGTATTGTAAATGCCACAATTTTGCCACACGGAGGCATGAGGGCCACCCATTGGCGGGGTTGCACCAAACGGAATGATTAACGTGTCATCATGTTGATTGGCAACGGCCGTTTCCGTAGTCACCACACCTTCAACCTCAGGGCGCGTTGCCCGGTACACAATCAGGCCGATCAATGCAAAGGCAATGACCCCTACCGGCACCCAAATACGCAAAGCACGCATTCGCTTTTCTCTCGCTAATTGCTCCCGTCGAATATCTCGCTTGCTACGCTTTTGGCCAGAAGTTGATTTACTCACGTTTCTTCTCCGTAAATTGTTTGTGTTGAAATCGGACTGCAATTATCCCCGTGAATCAATAACTTTCAATAATTTTTCATGGCAATCTCAGACTGCCCTGTTCTTAAACAAAAAAAGGCCTCAGAGATCGTCTAAACCTCTGAGGCCATAAGCTGCTAAAGAATCAGTATGTTACGACCAATCTATAACTTCAGACGGCGCAGTCGGAGGGCATTTGTCACCACGCTGATGCTGGAAAAAGCCATCGCGCCAGCAGCCAGAATAGGATGCAATTGCTTCAAAAAGTCAGGCGCCCAGGCAAACGGCGCCAAAATGCCCGCCGCCACAGGAATCAAAATGGTATTGTAGCCAAAGGCCCAGGCCAGATTTTCCCGTATATTGCGCATCGTTGCTTTTGACAGATGAATCGCTTGCGGAACGCTGCGCAAATCGCCACGCATCAGGGTAACATCGGCCGTTTCCATCGCCACGTCTGTGCCGGTGCCAATGGCGAAGCCCACATCGGCCTGCGCCAAGGCCGGAGCGTCGTTAATGCCATCGCCGACCATGCCGACCACGTATCCTTCATCCTGCAGCTGCTTCACGTAGTTGGCTTTATCGCCTGGCAACACTTCAGCAAATACCCGATCGATGCCTACTTCGGCAGCAATGGCATCGGCTGTCGCCTGATTATCGCCCGTCATCATCACCACGGTTAGGCCGCGTGCCTTCATATTTGCCACTGCCTCTGTGGAGCCCTCTTTGATAGTGTCGGCCACGCCAATGACAGCACTGGCCTGACCATCCACAGAGAGCCACATGGCCGTTTTGGCTTCGTCTTGCAAAGATTGGGCTTTGGTCGCCAAGCCGTTCAAATGCACGCCTTCCCGCTCCATTAACCGCAAATTACCGAGCAAAATGTGACGGCCGTTTACCTCGGCCGCAATGCCATGCCCTGCAATTCCGGAAAAGTCCGTCGGCTCTGCTAAAGTCAACCCTTTCTCCTGGGCTGCCCGCACAATTGCCTCACCCAGAGGATGTTCTGAACCACGTTCGGCCGAGGCGGCCAATTGGAGCCAGTAGTCGGCGGGTTGTTTCTCTACAATCGGCGATCCGTTTACCGATGACGTAATTTCCATTACGGCTAACTGATCACTGATTATCACATCTGTCACTGTCGGTTCGCCCTTGGTGATCGTGCCCGTTTTATCCAGCACAATGGCATTGAGCTTTTGTACCTGCTCCAGGGCAGTACTGCTTTTGAACAGAATTCCCTTTTCGGCACCTTTGCCCATCCCCACCATGATAGAGGTTGGCGTGGCCAGGCCCATGGCACAGGGACACGCAATAACCAGAACGGCCGTTAATCGTATAAGCGCCGGAACAAAACCAGCGTCGCTAAACAGCCAGATAATAAAGGTCAGGGCTGCCAGGCCAATAACAAAAGGCACAAAGTAAGCCGCCACCTGATCCACAACTCGCTGGATGGGTGCTTTGCTGCCCTGCGCCTTCTCCACCAGCTTGATAATCTGCGCTAGAGCGGTCTCTTTGCCCACCTTGGTGGCTTCAAATTTGAGCAACCCCTGCTTATTTAGCGTGGCACCGATTAGTTCATCGCCTGCCGCTTTGCTTACTGGCAGTGACTCTCCGGTTAACATCGATTCGTCTACCGCGGAACGGCCGTCTACCACCACACCATCTACTGGAATCTTTTCGCCAGGACGAACCAGTACCAGATCGCCTGCCACAACTTCGGCGATAGGAATGTCCACTTCCTGCTCGTTACGCACCACGCGGGCTGTTTTCGCCTGCAGGCCAATGAGCTGCTTAATCGCCTCGCTGGTGCGCCCCTTCGCTCGCGCTTCCAGCAGCTTGCCCAGCACAATCAGGGTAATGATCACCGCCGAGGTTTCAAAATAGACGTGATCGCCCAAAGCCATGCTGTTCCAAAAAGTTTGCGCCAGCAAAACAGCTACACTGTAAAAATAGGCCACAGAGGAGCCCATCGCCACGAGCACGTCCATATTGGCACTGCCGTTGCGTAAACTTTTGTAGGCACCCACGTAATAATCCCAGCCCACATAAAACTGAACGGGTGTGGCTAAAATCAAAAATAGCCAATTGACCCAGGTAGCGTGTGCCCAATGGCCAACAAGGCCAAAATCACGGCTCATGCTAAACAAAAAGAGGGGCAATGAAAAGACAATACCAATCACAAGACGATTTTTTTGATGCTGAATGTCGGCCTCACGGGCAGCGGCCTCCGCATCTTCTAACTCTTCGTCCCCCTCTGATTCAATAACGTTGTAACCCGCCTTGCGCACCGCTGCCACCATCTCGGCACGGCTTACGGCACCAGTGGCATAGGTTATGGCCGCCTTTTCACTGGCATAGTTCACCGTTGCAGATAAAACACCATCGACCTTATTCAGAGCGCGCTCGATGTTGGCTGCACAGTTAGTGCACGTCATGCCTAGCAGCGGCAGTTCAAGCGAGGCGGTGGGAATCTCATAGCCGGCTCGTTTCACCCGCTCAATAACGGCCGTTGTGACTTCTTTCCCCTTCACCAATGCTGGATCATAGCTAAATGTCACCTTTTCACTGGCAAAATTGACGGTGGCATCTGTTACACCTTCAACTTTCTTAGAATTTCGCTCAACCGCCGCTACACAGTTGGCACAGGTCATTCCTAAAACCGGTAGCGTTATCTGTTTTTCTTCGGACATAATGCCCTTCTCCAATTACTCCAAAAGTAAAAAGGGGCTTTTGCAAGCCCCCGAACTATCTTTCTAATTTATCTGAATCAGCCCTTCGGGCGGGTAATTAATCTCCTGCAGAAGCGACTGTATCTTTTCCCATGAGGCCGGATCATCCCAGGCCACCGTCACCTGCTTGCTTTCCTGTTCTGCCTTGACGCTTTGCACCCCGGCTAAGTCAGCCAGCTCCATTTCGATGGTGTGTGTGCAATGCCCACAGCTAATATTTGGTACAGTAAATGTTTTTGTTGTCATTTTCTTCTCCTTAGAAAAGTATGCCGGTTGCCAGCTACTATTAGTTGATACCAGTGACTAACCACAGGCGACTAAAATTTATTTGACACTGTAAAAACGCTGGTGATCTCTTGTAAAACACGCTCCCGCTCCTCCGGTTCATCATCCCGAATTGCAGTTGTAACACAGGTGTGCAAATGATTGTCCAGAATCAAGGAGCTAACCTTGCTCAGCGCTGCTTGCACTGCCTGAACTTGCTTAATAACATCAATACAGTAAGTATCGTCTTCCACCATGCGCTCGACACCTTTAATATGTCCGGCTGCACTGGCCAATCGCTGCTTAACTGCTTTTTTTGTCATATCATCCATAACGTTCTCACTTTACCCCCCCCATACGGGGATGGGGTATGCGTCGTATTCTACCACCCTCTTTTGCAGTTGTCAATGACCCTGCGCCCTGAAGAGAGCGCATCGTTACCAACCGCTGGCGCAATGAGATTAGGGGCAAGCTAATAGGTTGAAAACTCCTACTTGTTTACTATTGACAAAGTGATTGACGAGTTAATCTGATAGTGCTATACTGTTATCGGCTCCCCCCCCAGAGGTGGTCGGACTAACGCCCGTTAGTTCGCCACCTCCTTTTTTTGCCTGTTTATAATTTGGGGAATTCTCATACTTCAGGAAAGAAACATGTCTAACGAAAACCCACTTTTAGTCGAGGATGAAACGGCCGTTCTGCCACACCGCGTTTTGCAACCAGCAACATCGGGCCCCCATCCAACAATCGTTATGATACACGGCCGTTCTGGCACGGAAGATGTCATGTGGATATTTAAGCAAACCGTACCTGAGGATTGGCTGATCGTGTCACCAAGAGGCATCGTGGAAGAAGACGCTGGCTCTTTTAGCTGGCATCCTCGTCAGCAGGATGAATGGCCTGCACTCAGTGCATTTGATACGGCCGTTGACCGACTGCTCCAATTTATTGATAGCCTGCCCACGCTTTATAATGCAAATCCAGACCAAATTTACCTGATGGGGTTCAGTCAGGGAGCGGCCACATCGTTTGCCATTGCCATTCGGGAACCAGAACGTGTTAAAGGTATTGCCAGCCTGGTAGGCTTTATGCCGTTACAGGTCGAAGACGCCATCGAAACCGCCCGTTTGGCAGAGCTGCCCGTATTCATGGCCGTGGGCACGGAAGATGAACGTATTCCCTTAGCCATTGCCAGAGCATGTGGCAAGGCTGTACGGGCGACTGGGGCTTTTCTGGAGTATCGTGAATACGAGACGGGGCATAAGCTTAACGGTGCCGGGATGCGCAAGCTTAAAAAGTGGTGGGCCGAACGGGCCACTTTATTGCACCGTTAATCAGCATCATTTATTTCCCTTAATTGCTGCTGCAAAACAGCCGTTACTGCCAAAAACGCCTCAGCTTGCGGTGTGTCTGGATGATCATGCATCAGCGGATTGGCCTGATTGATGCCTTGAGAAACGGCCGTTGTCAAGGGAATCTGCCCCAAAATTGACGCATCGGCCAACAGGGCCGGGCGCCACTTGGCAGACCGCTGAAAAATCTCATGCTTTTCATCGCAGTTAGGGCAAACAAAATAGCTCATGTTCTCCACAATGCCTAAGATAGGCACCTTCGCTTCCTGAAACATCCGCAAGGAGCGCGAAGCATCCAGCAAACTCAAATCTTGCGGGGTCGTGACGATGACCACGCCGCGCAACGGCACACGCTGGATCAACGACGCCTGTGGCTGTCCAGCCGATGGTGGTAGGTCGATGAGCAAATAATCAAGCGGCCCCCAGATCACATCTTTCAAGGTTTGTACAACTAACTGTCCCACTGCATCCGGGCTGCGTGCCGGATCGATCACCTGGTCTTCAGCCACCAGCAGGCCAATCGACATGATGTTTAGGCCAAAGCGCGAAAGCGGCTTGATGTATGCCGGGGCTTCGCGTCTGCGGGCAATCGCGGCCAACCCCTTGGCCGTTTTACGGCGATGGATGCCAAGCATTATCGGCACATTTGGTCCGTAAACATCGGCATCAAAAATACCTACGTTAGCCCCTTGCCGCTGCAAGGCCAGTGCTAAATTGACTGTGACGGTCGTTTTACCGACGCCCCCCTTGCCACTGGCAATGGCAATTATGTTTTTTACTTCTGGCAAAATGATTTTGGCGTTCAAACGATTTCCTCCTGTACAGTATAAAAACCAAAAAGATTTTTGAATGCGAATGAGCGGGAAATTGGTTTTTATTTGGGCAAATCACAAAATGGATTTTGTCGTTGAAAGCAGGCTATCTTGCAAGTTGCTAAAGTAGAAGCCAACGGTGAGGTCCTTCTAATTGCGAAAATTTTTTGGCTTCTACACATTTGATCGTATTCAAGCTGAAAACGGATCCTGGGTCAAGGAATTTGGACTTTTATGTGCATCCCCTGAGGCAAGCATGGTCAGAGCGTTACGGCCGTTTATAATAAAAAGCTATGGTGCCTGCAATGCTTGATCGCTTAATAGAGTTAGAAACCGCCGTCTCCTACCGATCCGACCCGCCGATGGGAGAACGGCCGTTCATTTACCAATCTGGCCGGCTGCCGATCCTTGTGTCTGCCCCCCACGCAACCATGCATCGTCGAGGCCAGCGCCATAAACGGGAAGAAGGCTTTACTGGAGGCATTGCCCGGCTCCTGGCCGAAACGACCGGTAGCCACGCGCTTTTCAGCCGATATCGCTCGCCGGATGATCCGAATTGGGATCGGCACAGTCCGTACAAGCGGCGATTGCAGGAAGTCATACAGGCTTTTGGCATCCGCTTCGTGCTAGATTTGCATGGCATGTCAAATCGGCACAACATTGGCCTGGCGTTGGGCACAATGAACGGCCGTTCCTGTCCAAAACAGGAATCACTCATTTTGGAAACAGTCGAGTATCATCGATTTCGCAAAACCAGCCAGGCAGGGGCTAAATCATTTTCTACGCTGAACTGGGAATATTTCGTACTAAACCATTCTCGCTTTACGGGCGGCCTGGCCAACCACACCGTGACCCGATTCGTGTCGCAAGCACTGGGCGTGCCTGCGCTACAAATCGAGCTGTGCTCCAGCGTGCGTGTGGTGCAGCGCGCCACGTTTCACGGCCTGCCAAAAGGTATTGGGCAAACGCTGGCCTTGCTCCAGGCGTTGGTAGAAAGATTGGCAACGGCCGTTTAGCAAAGTGTAAGAATCAGGTAAAGAACCAAACGCCGTCTGTAACCTATGCTAGAATTCTGCGTCAGAACAAAGGAGGCGCTTGCATGACAGAACAACCGTGGTGGAAAGGGACAAAAGGAGAGTGGTACGTGGTGATTCAGTTCATTCTCTTTGGACTGGTTGCCTTTGCCCCGCCTTCTTTGCCAAGTTGGCCCGTCTGGGATATGCCCTGGCTCACAATCAGCCGGATAGCCGGGGTAACTTTAGGCGGTATTGGCGGCCTGATTGCCCTTGGCGGGTTGCTAAGTCTGGGGAGCAATTTAACGGCCGTTCCCCATCCTAAAGAAGATGCGCGCATGGTTGAACACGGTGCGTACCGTTGGGTACGTCATCCTATCTACAGCGGTCTCATTTTTGGGGCATTTGGCCTGGCTTTGCTGCGCGGTGGCTGGCTTGGTCTGCTTTATGCCCTTGGCCTATTCGTCTTTTTTGATATTAAATCCAGGCGAGAGGAGATGTGGCTGTGCGAAAAGTATGCGGCATATGCTAGCTATCAGCAGCGCGTTCACAAGTTGATTCCTTTTGTCTACTGATCCATAAATCTTGGAGGTTTTCTATGAAACGCATTCTACTTACTTTATTTTTTACATTTCTGATGGGCTCGGCTGTTGCCTGTGGTGGCTCAACAAGTGAAGCAGCACCGGTTCCAGAGACGGCCGTTGATCTCAATGCGGCGCTTAACCTGGCCGAAACGGTCGATGTACAAACCGTGGCTACCGTTAAAGAGCGGAGCGATGTACTGGTGTTAGACGTCCGTGAGCAGTGGGAATATGACGAAGGCCACATCCCAGGCGTTACGCTTATCCCGATGGGAGAAGTTGCCAATCGCTTGGCTGAAATCCCCACTGACCAGGAAGTGATCGTCACCTGCCGCAGCGGCAATCGTAGCGGGCAGATCACTGATTTCTTGCGTGAGCAAGGCTATGACAATGTCCACAACATGGAAGGGGGCATTCTGGCCTGGGAAGCGGCAGGCTACGACGTAGAGCAGTAGATTTCCCCAGAAAGGGTGGCCGGGCTTCGACAAGCTCAGCCCTCGGCACTATTGACCAGTAATCATCAGCAAATTTGTGGCGCCACCCATACCAGACCCGCCAGTTGCTCCGGCGCTGTTATCGGCCACAACGCCTAAAATCTGGCAATACTCGGCGGAACTCCCCACAAAGAAGCCAAATCGCTGCCAGTTGCCCCGCCCACCCTCATTTTTATCATAAGCCGCACAGCCGATGAGCTGAATACGGCTTCCCCAAGGAATGTGAAAGCCATCATAGCTGGCGGTGGGAGCGTTAGGTTCCCAACTGTTAGAATCGGCATGGCAGCTTGTTAAGGAGTTAGGCCCGGTGGTGATGTAAAAGCCGTGCTGGGCATTGTCCTGCGATTCGCAGGCAGCATATTGACCCCGTGGCTGTAAAATTTGCCAACCAGACAAATCTGAGTACCAGCTCTTGCAATTGGTGAATCGATTATTGGCCCCATCAACAAAAAAGCCACTGCCGCTGCTGCTGCCACTTTCACATTGGCTCAAAAACGAATCGGGGCAGGCGATGTAAAAACCGTGCGCCACTGTTTCTCCCTCGCTGCCAACATTGTAGACGCGCACGTTTCTAATCTGACTGGCCCGCATTCGGGAACCGGTGATGTGGAAGCCGTGCTGCTGCGTTTGAAAGATGTACAAATCGGAAAAGCGGTGGGCAGCATCTGGCCCTTCATCGAAGGTGGCGCTGCTGGTGATATTGTAGTAGATACCTTTAACATTGGCGCCCTGGTATCGTTTGCCGCTGAGCGTCAGGCTAGAAACGGCCGTTTTATCCACTCCCCCATCAAAAGGCTCAATCAACCCACCCGGTGTCGTACCATCATAAGCATTCCAGCTGCCCACCGCCTCTAAAATCGTAGACCGTCCCTTGCCCCGCAGGTAAATACGCCGCTGCAAACGAACCGCGCTGCTGCAAATAAATGTCCCTTCAGAGAGCTGCACCAGCCCACCCGTCGCGGACAAATCTGTAACGGCCTGGTTAATTTCCAGCTGATCATCCAGGCCATCGCATACATACTGGGCGCTGCTGCGAATAATGGCCGGCGCATCGCTGGCGGCAACCAGGATTGCCATTGCACCATTTGCCGCTCCATTTTGCACAACAGGTAAAAACAGCTCACTCTGGCCGGCAACCTCTGCTGGATCGGCGGCTTCAGCCACACCCAGACCCACAGAAAGTCCCAAACCAGCGACGCTCGCATGTCGCATAAAATCGCGTCTGTTCATGTGTTCAAACCTTTGCTACCCGGCGGTTTTGGCTCACCCACAATCATGATATCCTGGCGGGGGAATGCCAGTTCCAGCCCTTGCTCGGCGAAGGTGTTACGAATTTGGCGACGCAGGTAACGCTGCACTTCATATTGAGCATTGGGCAATGTTTTCACCATGATTCGTAGCCGCACGGCCCAATCTTCTAGCCCTTCCACCCCGGTGACGGTCATCGGTTCTTGCAGCAAGCCGTTAATCGCCTCATCTCGCGCCATTGCTTCGCCTATTTCCTGCAGCGTTTGAACAGTCGTATCCACATCTTCATCGTAGGTCACGCTTACATCCACAATTGCCCGGGACCAATCCCGCGATTTATTCGCCACGATCCGAATCTCGCCGTTGGGAATAATGTGAACCGTACCGTTGATGTCACGCAGCTCTGTGGCCCGCAACGTCATATGCTCAACCGTGCCCGTAATCCCGCCAATCTCGGCAACATCACCCACCGTATATTGATCTTCAATGAGGATGAACAATCCGGCAATCATGTCCTTGACCAATGTTTGCGCCCCAAGGCCAAACGCCAGCCCCACGAAGCCTACACTGGCCAAAACAGGCGTAATCGCCACGCCCAACTCCGTTAAAATCATCATTACCGCGGTACTTACAATGATGACGGCACCTGTGCTGTGAATGACCCGAAAGATCGTCTTGGTACGCCGATCGAGTTCACTGTCTTCAACGTCATCCAATGCCTGAATGCGGCGGCTAATTGCGCGCGTAGAGACACCTAACAGATAGTAGGCCAGCACAGATACCAGTAATATCAATAAAATTGTCAGACCATGGTCACTGAACCAGGTCATTACTTGTTCGCTGAGAGTATCCATAAGAAAAAAATCTTGGTGTAATCATTCGGTTAGGCAATTACTTCAGGGCAAAATAAGCTATTTGTCGTACTCATAAAAGCCGCGCCCGGTCTTGCGCCCCAAACGGCCGCTTTCCACCATGCGCTTCTGAATA
>CBDUOF010000088.1:0-15376 GCA_965368765.1 uncultured Anaerolineae bacterium
CTCCGGCGACCCGGCCGACATTTACGCCACGGACGAAGCCATCCTGGAACTGTTTCCCGAGGATAAACATCTGGCCCGCTGGATAAAGATGGCTCAGGAGCAGGTGGAATTCCAGGGCTTACCGGCTCGCATTTGCTGGCTGGGCTACGGCGAACGGGCCAAAGCCGGGCTGAAATTCAACGAGCTGGTCGCCAGCGGCAAGGTGAGTGCTCCCATCGTTATTGGGCGCGATCATCTGGATTCTGGCTCTGTGGCCAGCCCCAACCGCGAGACCGAAGGCATGAAGGACGGTTCTGACGCCATTGCTGATTGGCCCATTTTGAACGCGCTCGTCAACGCGGTGAGTGGCGCGACCTGGGTGAGTTACCATCACGGTGGTGGCGTGGGCATTGGCTACAGTCTGCACGCCGGGCAAGCTATCGTTGCCGACGGCACGCCGGAAGCCGCCGCACGGCTAGAGCGCGTCCTGACGGTTGATCCGGGCATGGGCGTGGTGCGCCACGTGGACGCTGGCTATGAACGGGCCATCGAGGTGGCCAATGAGCGAGGTGTGCATATTCCAATGTTGGCGCAGCGCAAATGATGGAGGATGCCGATAGCAAACGCTTGCAGGATGCGCGCGACTATTGGGATAACGAGGCGCTATTGTTTGATAATGAACCGGATCATGGGTTAACGGATACGGCCGTTTTGGCAGCCTGGACAGCATTAGTAAGATCATGGCAGCCCACGCCTCCGGCAAAAATATTGGACATTGGCTGTGGCACCGGCTCTTTAAGCGTTGTCTTGGCCAGATTGGGGCATCAGGCAACCGGCATTGATTTGTCGCCCAAAATGATTGCCCAAGCGGTGAAAAAAGCAGCCAGGACCAATCTTGATATTAAGTTTCAGGTGATGGAGGCTACAAATCCCCAGTTTGCCAGCCAGCAATTCAACGGTATTGTTTGTCGACATTTGCTTTGGGCGTTACCCAATCTGCAAGAGGTGCTGCAAAACTGGCTGAATTTATTGCAGCCGGGTGGGCGGTTGCTGTTGATTGAGGGGCGTTGGTCCACAGGGGGTGGGCTACAGTCTAAAGAAATTGTCGCCGCCTTGCCCCCTTCGTTGCAACAGGTTTCGGTTATGGAATTGAGCCACGATGCGCGTTTTTGGGGAAAAGAAGTTGACGATGAGCGGTATGCCATTATGGTGGAGTTATCATGATTGAAGCAGATTTATTGATTCACAGCGCGGCGCAGGTGGTGACTTGTGCCAGTGATGTGCCCAAACGCGGGGCAGCCATGCAAGATGTGGGGTTGATTTCTGATGGGGCCGTGGCGGTGCGAGACGGCCGTGTTTTAGCCATTGGCCCCTCCGACAGCCTTCGCGAGCGGTATACGGCCGTTCAGTTGATTGACGCCTCAGGCAAGGTTATTTGCCCCGGTTTTGTTGATCCGCACACCCACGTCGTGTACGCCGGAGATCGCATTAACGAATTTGAGCAGCGCATTCGCGGCACTAGTTACATGGAGATCATGGCGGCAGGCGGGGGCATTGTTAGCACCATGCGAGCCACGCGCGAAGCTTCTGTCGAGGACTTGGTGACGGCAACGCTGCCGCGCCTGGCAATGATGCTGCGACTGGGCACGACCACGGCTGAGGTGAAAACTGGCTATGGACTTGATTTAGAAAATGAATTGAAGATGCTGGCCGCGATTGCCGCCCTGGATTTAGCCCAGCCTATCGATCTGGTGCCAACCTTTATGCCGGCTCACGCCGTGCCGCCAGCGTTTAACGGCCGTACCGACGCCTACGTTGCCTGGGTGGTTGATGAGATGATTCCTGCCGCAGCTGAATGGTACCGGAACAGTCACTTTGCCGAAAAAAGCTCCCCTTTCTTTTGTGATGTATTCTGCGAACAAAATGCCTTTGACTTGGCTCAATCTCGCCGTGTGTTAGAGGCCGGACTGGCACACGGACTGCTGCCCAAGATTCATGCCGATGAGTTCACCTCACTGGGTGGGGTGGCCCTGGCGGTTGATTTGGCCGCCACTTCCGTCGATCATTTGGATGCCTCTACAGCTGAAGATATTGCGCGGCTGGCCGACTCCGATGTGGTGGGCATTGTCTTGCCTGCAGTGAACTTTAACCTGGGCAGCCATGATTTTGCCGATTCGCGCGGCCTGATTGATGCGGGCGCGGCGCTGGCGCTCTCCACCGACATCAATCCCGGCTCTGCGCCGTGCCCCTCAGTGCCGCTTGTCTTGGCGATTGCCACGCGTTACCAGCGACTGCTCCCGGCAGAAGCTGTGAATGCGGCTACGATTAATGCGGCGTGTGGTGTTGGTTTGGGCGATTTGGTTGGCTCTTTAGCCCCTGGCAAACAGGCAGATTTGCTGATCTTAGACTGCACAGATTATCGTCAGGTTGCCTACCAGTTTGGCGGAAATTTAGTGGAGAACGTGGTGAAAAACGGCCGTATCATTTTCACATGATGTTTGTCACCTGTAAGAGGTGACAAATGTCATGTCTTCCCGCGACGTTATCATTCCTGTAAGCTTATGAGCCATATGATCACAGCAACCATTTTGCTGTGACGTATTTCCTCCATGCTAGGTCATTGCGTTCACGCATGAATTAAATTCCCACAGAAGTATGGGGGAGTCATGCTAACCGATACAGCCGTCGCGCCCGGCACCATCCAATCAAATTTAACGGAGCTACAGCTGCTTTATTGGACGGGACATCAGCTACGCCCATCGGCTACGCATTTCAATAACGCTTTTCTGTTTACTTTTGACACCCCCATTAACGCGCAACATTTTAAACAAGCATTTGCAACGGCCGTACAGCAGCATGATGCCCTGCGCACAACGGTTGAAGTGGTTCAAGGGGTTCCGCAGCAATGTGTGCTGGCAGATCCGCCAGCCGATCTAGCAATCATTGATCTATCTGCTGAGCCAGACCCGGCAGACGCCCTGCAGCGCTGGGAGCAGCAGCGCGTAGCCCGACCCTTCTCACTTGATTGCTGTTTGTATGATTCTGCGCTCATCAAAATAGACTGCGCCCGCTACGCCTGGTTTCTCAACCAGCATCATCTCATCACCGACGCCTCTTCCTTTTTTATCATCGCCAGGACCGTCATAGAACAGTATGAATGTCTGCAGCAAGGCGCTGCGTCTGCGGTACGTCCAACCCCATCTTTTGCCAGCTATGTGGCGGCTCAGCACCGCTTTGCCAACAGCAGCCGAGCGGCAAAGTCCCAACATTTTTGGCAAGAGAAGCGTCATAACAAGCCAGAACCGCTTCAATTTTACGGCCGTCTCCCGCACAAAACAGCGCATCAGGTGCAACGCTGGACGCATAACTTGGGTCCCAGGCAAACGGCGCAGCTGCAGGCAATCGCTGAATCGGTTGACTTGGGCGCAGCAACGCCGGAACTACGTCAATTTTGCCTGACGGCAACGTTGTTTTTTAGCCTGCTGCATCTGATCACCATTAATCCACATATGGGATTTATTACCACCATCCACAAGCGCTCAACCAGGGCAACGCGTGAAACGGTAGGGCCGCTCATGGAGTTGTGTCCGGTTAGCGTCGTGCTGAGCAACGATGAAACGTTTACCTCGCTCATGAAAAAGGTCGCTGCCGAGATGAACCAGCTCTTGTTGCATTATCGTCACGGCGCCAGCCGGGCGGCATCAGATATGGCGCCGGACGCCATGTTTACTTTTGTGCAACGGCCGTCCTTACATCTGGAAAATAAGTTGGTTCAGCAGCACATTGTGCATCCCGGTTGTGGCAGCGAGAGCCTGGGCCTGCATGTGCACCATCTGTTGGACGACAATAGCTACGAGCTGTATCTGGATTTTCATCAGGACGTTTTTGGTCCGGTAGAGCGGGAGCATGCCTGCCAAACCTTGCTGGCCCTGATCACAGCTCTTCTGCAGAATCCAGACGCCGGGCTTACCCACTGTGCCATCCCCTGGCCAAGCAGCGAAACGTTCCCCTGGTCGCTGGACGATGTGCGGGGAAACGGCCGTTCCTCACCCAGCTACGTTCCACCACGTACGCCAATTGAGCGGCAGCTACAGCAGATTTGGGAAGAAGTTCTCGGTCAATCGCCCATTGGCGTACACGATGATTTTTTTGCCTTGGGTGGACAATCCTGGCAAGCAATGAGCTTTTTGAGCAAATTTGAACAGGCGATGGGTCGCTATGTGCCACTGTCCGCATTGCTTTCCGCCAGCACCATTGCTGGCTTGGCCCAACAATTTATGCAAGCTGATCCACCTGAGGAACTTATTGAAATTCAGCCGGGTGCAGCCGGGGCAACGCCCCTTTTCCTGATTCCTGGTGCGGCGGGCAATCCCCTGGCTATGAATCGGATTGGGCAACATCTGCCTGCCGCCCAGCCAGTTTACACGTTTCAGATGCCACCGTTTGATTGGGGCAATCCGCCTGGGGCTCAGATTGAAGCGCTTGCAGGTTACTATTTAGCGGCAATACAGCAGGCACAGCCGCATGGGCCGTATTATTTGGGTGGCTACTCGGCGGGCGGCATTTTTGCCTATGAGGTGGCGCAGCAGCTTTTGGCAGAGGGAGAAGCGATTGACTTCTTGGCCATCATCGACATGCCTGCACCCAATCCTGCGCACAGATATTGGGAGCGCCTATGCCATTCTCTGGCGCGGCTATTGCGCCTGTCTGCAGATCGTGAAGAGGCGATGTTTTTGCTGGGCCGCGATTGTTGGAGTCGGGCGACTTATTTTTGGCGGCGTGGTTTGCGGGATCGACTGGGCCGCTACGGCCGTCTCATCTCCCACTTTTGGCAGCTGGCACATCGTCAGAAGTGGAATCATTTGCGGCGCCGTTTCCGCCGGGCGTCACAGCAGAATCAGGCGATGACCGCGTCTTCTCAACCCGTTTTGCGTGATATGGATCCGTCCAGCCTATCGGATCCGCGCGCTCGCGCTTTATTTACGCTCTATGATCGGGCTGCAAGGAAGTATTTGCCTCGGCCCTATGCGGGCCAACTGACTTTGCTGCGCTGCCCACTGGGATACGGCCGTAAAGAGATTCGTTCCCCCTATTCAGATTATGGCTGGCAAAAATTGGCCAGGCAGGTTGACACACACGTGATCAACGCCACGGGCCATTTGGCTCTGGTTCAGGAACCTGCTGTCGCCACTGTTGGCCAAATAATACAAGCTTCACTGCCGCTGCAAAAGGAAAATAAAGAATGACTGTGAAAGAACAAATACGAACGTTTATTGCTGAAAACTTCTTGTTCAACCCGAATGGGTTTGATTTAAGCGACGACGCCTCATTTCTGGATGAGGGCGTCATTGATTCAACCGGAACGTTGGAATTGGTCATGTTTGTTGAAGAGACCTTTGGCGTTGAGGTTGGCGACCACGAGATCGAACCGGAGAATTTCGATTCGGTCAACAAACTGGCCGTTTACATTGCCAAGTGCCAGGCACGGGTTGAGACGGTCTGAGACTCAAGTTGCTCTGTGCGCCAAAAAGTAGAAAGGTAGATGAAATGCAGCTAGTTCAATCATTCCTGGAGGAAAGTGCGGCCCGGACGCCGGATAAACTTGCCCTGGTTTGTGGCGATCAGCGGTTCACCTATGCCGCTATTGATGCAATGGCAAATCGGCTAGCCCAGGCATTGGTGGCCAGCGGGGTGGGGCGAGGCGACCGTGTCTTGTTGTTTTTGCCCAATTCCGTTGAGCTGGTGGTGAGCATCTTTGCCACCCTTAAAGCGAATGCGGTATTTGTACCTGTAAATCACTCCACCAAGCCAGACAAGCTGCGCTTTTTGGCACAGGATTGCCGTGCCGCTGGGCTTGTTGCGGGACAACGACAGGCGAAAACGGCCGTTTCCCTACAAGCCGAACTTACCAGTCTGAACGCGGTGGTCATTGTGGGTGAGGCTCCGGACGGGTGCTTGTCCTTTGCTGAAGTGCAGGCGAATTACAGTGCGGAACGGCCGTTCTGTTGCACCATCGACCAAGATTTGGCTTGCCTCATTTATACTTCCGGCAGCACCGGCGAGCCTAAAGGGGTGATGTCTGCACACAACAACGTGGTTTTTGCTGCGCGATCCATCATCACCTACCTGCAAAACCAGCCAGACGACGTTGTGCTAAACGTGCTGCCCCTTTCCTTTGATTACGGACTGTATCAGCTCCTGATGACCTTTAGATTTGGCGGCACGCTGGTTTTGGAGCGCTCTTTTGCCTATCCAGCCCACATCCTCAAGCGGATTGCGTTGGAAAAGGTCACGGGTTTTCCGCTTGTGCCGACCATCGCCGCCCTTTTGCTGCAGATCGATCTGTCACCGTATGATTTTTCTAGCCTGCGCTATTTGACCAATACGGCCGCAGCCCTGTCGCCTCATCATATTGTTGCCTTGCAAGAGAAATTCCCTCAGGCGACGCTCTTTTCCATGTACGGCCTTACAGAGACGAAGCGCACACTCTATTTGCCGCCCGAGCAGCTCGCCCAACGGCCGAATTCCGTGGGTATTCCCATTCCCGGGACCGAGGCGTGGTTGGAAGATGAAGCCGGCAGGCGGCTGGGCGCTGGCGAAATTGGCGAATTGGTGATTCGGGGCAGTCATGTGATGCGCGGCTATTGGGAACGCCCGGAAGCCACTGCTGCTAGATTCCGTCCCGGCACGTTGCCCGGCGAGCGCCTTTGCTACAGTGGCGATCTTTTTCGTGTAGACAGCCAGGGCTATTTCTATTTTGTGGGACGCAAAGATGACATTATTAAAAGTCGTGGCGAGAAAGTAGCGCCCAAAGAGATTGAAACGGTGTTGTCTGGCCTGAGTGGGGTGGTAGAAACGGCCGTTATTGGCATTCCTGATCCTCTGCTGGGCGAAGCGATCAAAGCCTTTGTTGTGCAATCAGGAACAATGCTGACTGAAAAAGAGGTGCTGCGCTACTGTCGCCAACATTTAGAAGACTTCATGGTGCCCCAAATAATAGAATTCCGGGAATCGCTGCCCAAATCCAGCAATGGCAAGATTGCCAAGCGCCAATTGTGCCAGGAACCCACCTGAAATGTGTGGCATTGTTGGCCTGCATCCGCTGGGGGAAGCTCCGCCGGTTTCTGAGACGGTTTTGCGCCACATGTTGGGTACGGTGCGGCATCGTGGCCCGGATCAGTTTGGTATCTATCAGTTTCAGGATGGGCAAAGCAGCATTGGTTTTGGCCATGCGCGCCTGAGTATTATTGATCTGGACAGCGGTCAGCAGCCCCTAAGCAATGAAGATGGTACGCTTTGGATTACCTTCAACGGTGAAATCTTCAACTACCGTGAACTTCGCCAGGAACTGCAGCAAGCGGGGCACATTTTTGCTACCCAAAGCGACACGGAGGTGATTTTACATCTCTATGAGGCGCATGGCGTAGATTGTCTTCAGCGCCTCAATGGGCAGTTTGCCTTTGCCATCTGGAATGAGCGTGAGCGGAGCTTGTTTATAGCCCGGGATCGGGTGGGAATACGGCCGTTATTTTACACCGTCCACAACAACCAGCTCATTTTTGCCTCCGAATTGAAAGCGATACTGGCCGCCCATAGCGAAACGGCCGTGCTGGATTCTGCCACACTCGATCACATTTTTACCTACTGGAGTCCACTGTCCCCACGCACCATTTTTCGAGATATTGTCAGCTTACCCCCCGGTCATTTTCTGCAGGTGCACGCTGGTAAAATTACGACTGAAGCTTACTGGCAGCCGGCGTTCCCAACTTCCAGAGAAAAAAATGGGCCAACGCTGCCGGAAGCGGCTGCCCAGCTGCGCCACTTGCTTACCGAAGCCACCCGGCTCCGGCTCCGGGCTGACGTGCCAGTGGGCGCCTATCTGAGCGGTGGTCTGGATTCATCCACCATCGCGGCACTGCTGTACCATGACATCGGGCAAAGCCTGGAAACATTTTCTATCGCTTTTGAGGATGCCGCCTTTGACGAAAGTGATTTTCAACGGCAGATGGCGTCACATTTGGGCACAGATCATCATGTGATCACCTGTTCCCATGCCGACGTCGGTGAAGCTTTTCCTAGCGTGATTTGGCACACAGAAACGCCCATTTTACGCACTTCACCCGTGCCACTGTTTTTATTGTCTAAGTTTGTGCAAGATTCCGGCGTGAAGGTGGTCTTAACGGGCGAGGGAGCCGATGAATTCCTGGGTGGCTATAACATCTTTAAGGAGTCGCTCATCCGCCGTTTTTGGGCACGGCAGCCAGCATCCGATAGTCGGCCGTTGCTTCTTAAAAAACTGTATCGCTACGTGCAAAATCTAGACAACCCCGCCTATTTGCAGAAGTTTTTTGGCTATCGCTTGGGCGATGTTGCCGAACCGGGCTACTCCCACCTGTTGCGCTGGCGCAACGGGGCACGGCATCGTCGCCTGTTTCATGCGGATCGGCTGGCTGAACTGGATAAGGAACGGCCGTTGCCGGATGTCGCCCTCCCCTCTGACTTTCCACAATGGACGCCGCTGGCGCAAGCGCAATATTTGGAGATCACCATCTTTATGGCCGAATATCTGCTTTCGGCTCAAGGGGACCGAATGGCAATGGCCCACTCCATTGAGGGGAGATTCCCATTTTTAGACCCGCACGTGATCGCATTTTGCAATGAGCTACCGCCGGATTTTAAGCTTCGCGGACTCAGTGAGAAGCACATTCTGAAGCACGCCGTGCGTGATTTGCTGCCGCCTGCGATTTGGCAACGGCCGAAACGGCCGTATCGCGCCCCAATTCATCGCAGTTTTTTCCCCGAAGGGCAGCCGTTGCCCTGGGTGGAACACGTACTGGCACCCCAACAAATCGAAGCAGCTGGCTGCTTCAACCCAATGGCCGTACGTGCCTTGCTCAACAAGCTACAGCGCTTTGGCACATTGGGCGAAGTGGATGAGATGGCCCTGGCTGGTATCCTCTCGACCCAGTTAGTGCATCATCACTTTATTGCGCAAACGGTAACGGCCGTTCCAATTGCGCTTTCCGACAATCTAAAAATCATCCGGCGTGGGTCGTTGGCCCACGCCGCACAGACCGGACAAGCTTTTTAGCCTGATCGGTTCCCGTTTGGAGTACCAACATGATCACAAAAGAAGCACCTTTTCATCGACAAATTTTACAGTTAGATCCGGAGCAAGAGGTTCAGCGGATTGTGGAGCGGCTGCACCACGATATTTTCCATGTGCTCAAACGCAAAGGGGGCGTACTGGGTGTGAGCGGTGGCGTGGATTCGGCCGTGGTGTTGGCGCTGGCAGTGCGAGCCATTGACCCCAGGCGGTTGACCGTCTTGCTGATGCCAGAGCGGGAATCCAGCCAGGAAAGCATTTTGCTTGGGCGCGAAGTTTGCCGTCAATTTGGCGTGACGCCGCTGGTGGAAGATATCACTGAACCGCTGTATGGTTTTGGCAGCTATCGCCGCCGGGATACGGCCGTTCGCGAACTCTTTCCCGAATATGACAGCAGTTACAAGCTCAAAATCACCTTGCCCGACGACTTGCTAGACAGCGATACCTTGAATTTCTACCGACTTACGATAGTCAATCCGGAAGGGGAATCAAAAAGTGCCCGCTTACGGCCGTCTCAACTGCGCCAAATTGTGGCGGCCACCAACTTTAAGCAGCGCAGTCGGGCCGCGATGCTGTATTATCACGCTGAGCTGCATGATTATGCGGTCATTGGCACACCACAAAAAAATGAACACGATCAGGGCTTTTTTGTGAAATATGGCGATAGTGCGATGGATGTGCAGCCGATTGGCCATCTTTACAAAACACAGGTCTATCAGCTGGCAGACTATCTAAATATTCCCGAATCAATTTGCAGCCGCCCGCCGACCTCAGACACTTACAGTGCTGCCAGCACCCAGGAAGAGTTTTTCTTCCGTTTACCCTTTGACCTGATGGATTTAATTTGGTATGGCTTAAAGCATCAGGTACCTGCCTCTGTCATTGCCCAGGCGCTCGACCTGACAGAAGAGCAGGTAACCCGCGTTTTTGTCGATCTGCAGCGCAAGCAGCGCACCACCGCCTATCTGCGCACGCCGCCGCTTGGTCTGTTTGATGAGGAAGTAGAAGATGTTTGATTTCATCTTTCAGCTGCAAGAAGCGTTTACCCAGGCAGGGCTTTCAGACCCCCTGAAAGAAACGCTTCATCTTTGTGATATTTTATCGAATGGGGCCCTGCGGGCGCTAAATAGCGAGGCTCATTCCGATCTCAATCTGGAACAGCTGATCCAGCAGCGGCAGGCGGGGGTACCCCTGGAATATATTTTGCAGCGGACGGTATTCATGGGACGGCCGTTTACCTGTTCCCCCGATGCGCTTATCCCCCGCGCTGAAACAGAGTTGCTGGTGCAAACGGTCCTAAATGAAATTGGCACGTTGTCTGACCCTCTGACCATCGTGGATGTGGGGACTGGCAGCGGCAATATTTCCGTCTCACTGGCGTTGGCGCTGCCGCAGAGCAAGGTTTTTGCGCTGGACATCAGCCCGGCAGCGGTGCGTTTAGCCCAGCGGCATGTAAATCAGTATCAATTGCAGGATCGGGTTACCGTTTTTTGTGGCGATCTGTTTGCCCCACTGGCTGACATGGGCGTTGATAATCGTGTTGACGTTGTTGTGTGCAATCCACCATACATTCCTTCTGGTTCGCTGGAAAAGATGTCGTCTGAAATTGTGGCACATGAGCCACTGGTGGCATTAGATGCCGGCCCTTACGGCATCAACATTTTTCGTCGTTTGGTTCAAGATGCCACATTTTTTTTACGCCCTGGTGGCGTTTTGGCTTTCGAAATTGGGATAGGGCAAGAGACGTTGGTCCAGCGACTGCTGCAAAAAAGCGGAGGATATGACCGAATAGAACAAGTTTCCGACAGTCATGGCACGCCCAGAGTATTTTTGGCAACAAAAAAGAGGCCCTGAGGGACCTCTTTATGCGCTAAAAATCGAGAGCGGGCACCGGGAATCGAACCCGGACTAAATGCTTGGGAAGCATTTGTGATACCGTTTCACCATGCCCGCAAGTGAGGCGGAATTATAGTCTCGTGGCAATTAAGTGTCAAATCTAGGAAACGGCCGTATTTCTATTGCACCTCTCCTATTTCAGCTTATAATGACGCCTTTACAAATGTTAAATTTTTCCAAAAGTATCAAACGCTAATGGAAGAGGCGACTTCTCATTTTGGTAGCTACGTGCATTCTCGGGTTCGCCGCAGTGTGTTTTAGAATTTGTAAAATGGAAGAGGGATTTTATGCAGAAGGGCGTGATCTTGTTGGTAGAAGGGAAACGTGCCGGACAATATACGGCCGTACCAGCCTTAGAAAAGGCGGGCCATGCGCTTCAATTGTGTCATACTGGTGCCGATGCAGTCCAATCCTTAGCCAATTTTAGCCCTCACCTGATTATTTTTAATGCAGCAACCATGCGCACAAACGGTGCACGAACCTGTCGTCGCCTTAAGCGAAGTGGTGCAGAGCTTCCCATTATCCACATCCGGGCCGAAGGGGAGCCCGAAGATCATACGTCAGGGGCGGACGTTTATCTTCAACAGCCGTTTACGCCGCGAAAATTGCTCAATCGAGTAAAAGATTTACTTCCCATTGATCACGCCAACGAAGAATTAGTGCGCTACGGGCATCTTGCCCTCTACTTGTCTAAAAAGGCGGTTGAAGTCAACGGCAGGGGAGAAAGTCGTTTGACACCTAAGTTGGCCCACTTGCTGGAACAGTTTATGCGCCATCCTCACCAGGTGCTAACCCGCCGTGAGCTGATGCAAAAGGTTTGGAAAACGGATTATATTGGTGACACGCGCACGCTGGATGTGCATGTTCGCTGGGTGCGAGAGTTTATCGAAGCCGATCCGGCCAAGCCACAATTTCTGAAGACGGTACGTGGCAAGGGTTATATTCTGGCCATTCCCCCAAAGTTGTCAAAATAATAGATTTCTAGGTCAATGAGTACTTGAGGAATCACAAAATAGTTTAGAAAACAAAAACGCTACCTTTTGGGTAGCGTTCTCTGTGCTAATGTTTGTACGAATCTGTGGTTAGCTGTCTTGGCGAGCTTTTGCCAGTGCTGCCATCAGACGGCCCTTGCGGCGAGCAGCATTGCTAGGATGCAATACCCGTTTACGGGCAGCTTTGTCTAGCGTTTTGTAAGCCAGCTTTGCTGTCGCTTCTGCTTCGTCGAGTTTGCCATCAGCAATAAACTGACGGGTTTTCTTGACGTAGGTGCGTGCGGAAGAGATATAGGTCCGGTTGTGGACCGTCCGTTTTTCGGTTTGCCGAATCCGTTTCTTTGCAGATTGTATGTTAGCCATAGTTAAAACCTCCGATTGAAGTAAGCCCTACTTTGCGTTCTCAATGTTGTAATTTAACTTGTCGCAAATTGCTTGCAGCTTACCAGCTTTCTGCTTATTCAGTGAAAGCAACAAATTGTAATTGCTTCCACAAAACCATCGAGGCGTGAGAGCCTCAGAATATTAGCACAAACAGTGTGGTTTGCAAATGTAGGCGGCAAACAAAATGGCATCAGAAATACGGTTCCGCTTCCGCCATTTTGTAAACGTGACCTTAGTCAAATTTATTTATTATCGTGATGCCCGTGTCTGGGAATTGGTTCATTGTGGGCAGTGCGGTGGCAGCCTGGCTCAGGCTGATGGTTCGGCCGATTAGCTTTTGCGGTTGAAGTTTTCCTGCTTCGATCATGCGCAGCAGATCGGGATAACGGTGCGCTTGCATGCCGTGGCTACCGTAGATCTCTAACTCATGGGCAATGATTTTGTCCATGGGGAGTGTCGGGTGACGTTCGTCGGCCACCATAAGCCCGACCTGAATGTGTTTGCCTCGTTTGCGTAGATTGGCAATAGAGTTGAAGCAGGTCGTTTGGCTGCCAAGCGCATCTAGCGATACATGTGCTCCGCCCTCTGTAATTTCTTGTACGTCGGCCACCAGGTTATCTGACTGATAGGCATTAACGACGGCCACCGCGCCCAGCTCACGTGCCAAATCGAGCTTCTCATCCTGAATATCGATGGCCACAACGTTGGCTCCCAGCGCATTGGCAATCATGATTGCGGACAGCCCCACACCACCACAGCCGTGAACCGCCACCCACTGCCCAGCACATACTTTTCCCTGTTCCACGATGGCCCGAAATGAAGTAACAAAGCGACACCCTAAAGAAGCGGCCGTTTCAAAGCTCATATTCTCCGGTAGGCGAACCAAATTTACGTCAGCGTAAAGCACGGCAACATATTCTGCAAAAGAGCCCCAGTGGGTGAAGCCAGGTTGAAATTGATGATCGCATACCTGGTGATTGCCAGAGAGACAGTGAGGACAATGGCCACAACCACATACAAAAGGCAGGGTCACCCGATCGCCCACCTGCCAGTGACGCACCTCCTTGCCGACAGCCGAGATGATGCCCGCCAACTCGTGGCCCGGCACGTGAGGGGTCTTGATATCTGGGTCGTGGCCCATCCAGCCATGCCAGTCACTGCGGCACAATCCTGTGGCCCGTACCTGAATGACAACGCCGTCAGCCGCAGGCACGGGATCTGGTACGGTCTGGATTGTAAGAGGCGAGTGGAATGTTTCGTATACGGCCGCTTTCATGAGAGCTCCTTTTTATTGGCAAAATTCATGGACAGTTTCAGCTTAAACCGGATGATTTTACTACCCATTGGTGGCAATCGCGAAGCGATAGGCTCGAGACAGGTTTTCTGCGGCGTTCCGCCCTTCTTGGGGCAGATTCTTAACTTTGTTTGCACATTCTGCTCATGTGGGTAAACTTATGGATGGTGTAGCGGCAGTTACACTAAAAATCATTGTAACGATGAAATTTACCCAAAAAGGGGGTGAGAACACTGCCAAAAGTTGATTTACGTTCCAACGAATCGCAAGAGCAATTGCTGCGCCGCTTCAATAAAGCGGTCATCAAGAGTAAAGTTCTGGCAGATGTACGTCGTAAACGCTGGTTTGTTTCTAAGAGCGAGCTAGAACGCATTGAAAAGAAGAAGGCGATTCGTCGTCAGCGCAAAGCACAGCGCCCAAGCTAGGTTTTGCAACTTTACCCCTTTTTAGCACGAAAGGCTTTCTGATACTTCAGAAAGCTTTTTTTTTCTTATTTGATAGGACTGATGAAAAAGCGAAAACCCCCGCATTGCGGGGGTTTTCAGGGTGGGGGAGGAATCAGGGAAATCGAATTTGGTTTAGTATGCTCCGTCACCTTTCATTACGGCGGGAACGGTTTTTAACAGAATACTGATGTCTAACAGAATCGACCAGTTGTCAATGTATTGCATGTCTAGCTTTACACGGTCGTCGTAAGAAGTGTTGGAACGGCCGCTTACTTGCCACAAGCCAGTCAGACCAGGCATTACGGTGAGCAATGTTTGTCCCCATTGGCCATACTTCGTGATTTCGTCGGGGGCGATGATCCGAGGACCAATCACAGACATGTCTTGTGCCAAAACGTTAAACAGCTGCGGCAGTTCATCCAAGCTAAACTTGCGTAGAAATGTACCAACGCGGGTTACGCGAGGATCACATTTGAGTTTGTAATTTTGATCGAGCTCTCTTTTTAATTTAGGATATTGAGCCAGAATCTCGTCGCCATTGACATACATTGTGCGGAACTTGAAGGCGTCAAAGATACGGCCGTCTCTCCCCAATACACGCCGACGATGAACAATCGGGCCCGGAGAATCCAGCTTAACAGCGATAGCCAGAAGCAGAAAAAGTGGCCAAATTAGCAGAAGTGTGGGAATTACGATAGCGTAATCGAGCAGAGCTTTCAAGCGGCGGTTAGCCTGTTGGGCGTTGCGCTGAGCCAGGGGCTGCCGGGCGACGGTTGCGGATTTGCTGTTAGCTTGCTTCAGAGTTGTCTTGGTTGCTACAGGTGTCATGCTGTTTACCCCGGTAATAATGATGAAGTTACGATGATTTCGGTTACATTCAATATGTTATGGGGAATTCCTTACAGCGTGCCTTATGGTTTCCTGTCCAGACTGTTCCAGGCTGAAGGTAGTCATTTCGCGCTTTTAGCACGCCTGCAATATGGTTATTTTTGTATTTTATTTCTATTGCTAATGGCTGGGAGTATTGGCGTCTACAAATTGCCCGCTGCTACGGCGCTGATTAGGCGGCCGTCTGACGCACCAATCCACCAATCTTGACACCAAATTTCATCGTGCCCGGTCTTTCAGTGAGCGTGCCACATGGTGCCAGCTACGCACGTTGAGCCAACTCCCTAAGGAAGGAGCGGCGTCCGGGGGATGACCGTTTCCCGAACGGTCATCCCCCGAAATATACGCGCTTGGGTTACTCTGAACTTGTCAGAAATGCTGTTATCTCTGC
>CBDUOF010000089.1:0-15323 GCA_965368765.1 uncultured Anaerolineae bacterium
GCCAATGCCTCTTCCACCAGCTGCGCCACGTCATCTTCGTTTAGCTCCACGGTGATATTGAATACGTCGCTGCCCCGCTCGCGCACAATTTCTACCTGGCCTGCGCCGCAAGCCGCCAAAAGCAAACTACCTACTACCAAGAACAAACCAATTTTTAACTGTCGCATTTTGTCTCTCCTGTAACTGTGAAAAAGTAAATGATGGGTATCTGTTACTGAGCGTCATGGTGGCAGCAAATTGTTAATGATTGCCCCAACAACTGTAATGCGTTTGTAAAAACGGCCGTTAATTTTCAAATTCAATGCTAGCTATAAGTAGTAGTTATCATATCTTTATATTCTCCACATAGTTTTGCTTATGATAAAGCGTAACGAATCAAATGCAGTGCATACGATTCAATCAAAATTTACACATGAACAGCCAAACGGCTAAAACAAAAACATATCGGAGAATATACTTATGTTAGAAAACAGAGAAGCAAACAATATAGGCAAGCGCCTGATTAACTGGAAATCAATTTTGGGCCTCGGCCTGACGCTGTTTATCGTTGGTGGATTGGTTATGCAGGTGCAGCCAGCTGCCGCCCAAACCGTAGCTAACGGCCTGACTGACGAAGACATCGCATCGCTGCTTTATATGCGCGAAGAAGAAAAACTGGCTCACGACGTGTACGTGACGCTCTACGACATGTGGCATGCGCCTATCTTCAACAACATCGCCAGTAGTGAGCAAAACCACGCGGAAATGGTTCTGGGCTTGCTCAATCAGTATGGGCTGGAAGATCCGGCTGCCGGTAATAACATAGGCGTTTTTACCAATCCTGACCTGCAAACGTTGTATGATGACCTGGTAAGCCAGGGTAGCCAATCTTACGAGGCGGCCTTGCTGGTGGGTGGCCTTATCGAGGAAGTCGACATTGCTGATTTGCGCACTGAGTTGGAAAGCACAAATGTCACAGCGATTCAACAGATTTACCAAAGTTTGCTCAGCGCCTCGGGCAATCATCTGAATGGGTTTGCCAATTCCTATGAAAATGTGACTGGTGAACCCTACGCTGCCCAGTTGCTCAGCACTGCGGATGTAGCGGCCATTTTAAATGGCGGCAACAGTTCTGGTAATGGCAATGGGCAGGGTGGTCGCAGAAACAGTGGCAACCAGGGCAATGGCGGTAATCAAGGCAACAATGGAAACGGCCGTAATGGTCGGGGCAACGGAGGCCGACGTTAAGTCAAAAAAACTTCTGTAGTTCGCCATAAAAAGCGGTGCCTGCTGAGCAAGCACCGCTTTTTTGTATTTATCTTGGAGTAGATGTGTGGCGTAGATTTCAAAAGTCTGCCTATGATTTGGAAAACCACCAGATAGCGCGGAAGCCTTTTGAAATCTCTTTAGGCGAAAGCAAGTTCAGGTGGGTTGGCAACGGCCGTTTCTCGCGTCACGACCCGCATTTGAATCCCATTTTGGGGCGTTAAGGTGATTTGTGCCTTGTAGCGTACTGGCTCATCGTTGGCCAATTCCAGCCGGAACCGCTGTGCGATAGCAGCCAGCACCAGCTGGGCCTCCATCATGGCGAACGAATTCCCAATGCACACCCGCGCACCGCCGCCAAAAGGCATGTAGGCATATTTGGGCAGCGCCTTCTCGAACTCTGGCGTAAACCGCTCTGGCTTAAACGCTTCCGGTTCCTCGAAGTATTGCGGCAAGTGGTGCATGACATAGGGTGAGATGAAAACGGTGCTGCCTTTGGGGATGGTGTAGCCAGCCAATTCAGCATCTTCCAGGGCGATACGGCCGTTCAAAATCCAGGCGGGTGGGTAGAGTCGCATCGCTTCTTTGATGATTTGCAGCGTGTAGGGCAGTGCAGGCAAATCGGCTAGCGTGGGTTGCCGCCCCGCCAGTACATGGTCCAGTTCTTCATGCAGTTTGGCTTCCACTTCAGGGTGCTGCGCCAGCAAGTACCAGGTCCAGCTCAGCGCATTGGAGGTGGTCTCATGCCCGGCGGCAAACAGCGTCGCCACCTCATCCCGCAGCTGGCGGTCGTCCATCACTTCGCCATCTTCATCTATGGAGAGCATCAACATGGAGAGTAAATCGCCGGTGTCGGCAACTTGGCCGTTGACGGCCGTTTGGCGCCGCTCGGCAATAATCTGCTCCATTACCTGGCTAAACTCTGCGGCTGCCCGATTCCTCAGCCGATTGTCGGCCGTGGGGAGCCAGTTGGGCAAGGTAAACCCACGTTGGTAATCGCGGTTGGAAACGGCCTGGAAGTCGTGCATGGCGCTGCCAATCGTATCGGCCGTTTCACCTGACCCCGTAATAGCATCTGCGTCAAATAATGTCTTGGAGACAATCAGCATCGTTAAATGCATCATTTCTTCCGCCATATTGACAACTTTGTTGTCCAGCCAATCAGCCATGATTTGATTCGTATAATCAACCATTACTTCAGCATAATTGTGAATGCGCTTGCTGTGGAAGGCGGGCTGCGCCAGTCGTCGCTGTCGCTTATGAAAATCGCCATCACTGGTGAGCAGCCCATTGCCCAAAAACTTACCCAAAATCTGTTTATCCAGGGGTGCTTTTTCAAATTTGCTGCTTTGTGTCACCAGCACTTCTCGAATGAGGTCGGGATGTCCTAGCAAATAGGTATGCACGTGCGCCAGCCGAAAATAAACCAGATCGCCATGCTGCTTGACGCTGTTCAGCAGAAAAGTGGGTTCATCTTCACTAAATTGGTTGATGCTGCCTAAGATTAAATTGCCTTTGGGGCCAGACGGCCGTTTTATTGCCATTTTTTTCTCCTGAGATAATTGACAGGTTGTCGTTTACTTGATAATCTGTTGTTGAAATCATAAAGTAGCATGGCGCAATGTCAAGCATCAAATGCAACCTTGTGTCGTTTTGGCGACAGTTGTTGATAAAGTGTAAGCCCATCTGAGGTAGCCAGAAAAAAGCCTGGCCAACAAACTGTTATTCTGGAAGGAAACTATGGATAGACGTAAAAGACGAACCCGCAAATTGCTGGGAAACGCACTGCTAGAATTAGTGCAAGAGAAAAAATATGAGCAAATAACCATTCAGGACATTACTGACCGGGGAGACCTGAACCGAGCCACTTTCTATCTACATTATGGCAGCAAAGAAGAGTTGTTGGCCGAGAGCCTGGAAGGTCATTTTGATGCGCTGGTGCAGCAAATTGCTTCCGTTGTGGCAGACAAACCCATTTGGGAAAGCCCTGAAGCCGATGAGCTGGTCTTTTCCCATGTGGCTGAGCATGCCGCGTTATATCAAGTGCTGTTGGGTGAAAATGGACTTGGCTACGTTATCAATCGCATCATCGACTACATTGCCCAGTTTAGCGAACTTCAGCTGCGGGCTGGGCTTGGTCAAGTTGAATCCGTTGTGCCACTAGAAATAATGGCGCGCCACGTGGCTGGCTCTCTTTATGCGCTGCTTACCTGGTGGCTCATGAACGATATGCCCTATACGCCTCGGCAAATGGCCGAAATGACAACCCAATTATGCGTTTCGGGTACGGTTCCTGCACCTGTAACTTAATCGTTGGGTCTGCCCAAAAATTTCAACTGTTGCTGGGATGAAAAGCGCGGAGCAGGGGAAGGGTCATCAGGTTCGTGCCTAGTGCAACGAGAACGGTAATGGCGAAGGTGCTGTCCGTAATTATCTCAAGCTGAAGGCCAATGAGCCCCACAACCAACACAAGTAAGCCCCGGGTGTTGAATAACGCACCCAGGGTGCCCACCTGTTGCCAACTTAATCCGTACCATTTTGCCGGTACGGCCGCGACAAATTTCCCTAAAATAGCTGCTAATAAAACAAGAAGGGCAATCGGTAAGGTCTCAACGGTCAGCAGCTTCATGTCGGCTGAAAATCCAGCCAGGGCAAAGAAGATGGGCAAAAACATGGTAAGGGTGACGTGGCGAATGCTGGCCGCAATCTTTTGGCGGAGAACGGGCTGCTGGGGCAAGAGAATTCCCCAGATGAACCCGCCAACCAGCGCGTTTAAGCCGAGTCGATCGGCAATAAAACCAAACAGGATCATGCCACCGAAAATGACAGCCATGCTGTTCCCAGCAAGTGATTGGGTGACTGTTTTGGCCAGAAACGGCCGTATCACATACCAGGCCACCAAGCCAAATAGAATCATCCCGCCGAATTTAAACAGTAGAGTAGCCACGCCACTGTTTTCTGCCACCGACTGGGCAATGGCAATATAAATAAACATCAAAATAGAAATAACGGCTGCTGTAGCGACCGCCAGTGAGCCAAGCGCAGTATTCAGTTCCCCTTGCTCCATCAAAATGTGAGCCATGACTGGAAATGCCGTCACGGTGAGCGCCGCGCCAATAATGAGTGCAAACGACAACATCGATTCGCCAGACTGTGCCGCATATTGCGGTGTAAACATGAGCCGCGCCAGCGGAAACCCGAGTAGCGCCGGTATGCCAACCGAAAGCAGCCCCAGCAGTCCCGCTTGTCTGGCACGCCCCTTGACTGCATTGATGTCGTACTCAACCCCTGCCAAAAACATAAATAGAAGCAGGCCAACGGTAGCCAATGCGGCTAATATCGGCCGGACTGGCAGGGGTGTAATCACGAGCGATAAATTTTGTCCAAGGAGCGTTGGCCCCAACAAAATGCCTGCCAATATCTCACCCACCACACGCGGTTGGCCAAGACGGGCAAGAAGATTCCCCAACAGACGTGCCAGAACGATAATGAGAAAAATATCAAACAGCACATAAGCCGTGAGCAGCGACCCGGAAAGATTAGGGGGAGTCAGGTTGGCAAGCCAATCTAGCATCATTACTTTATTCCTTATCAGACAAAAAAATAGCTGGTTGATGATGAATCAACCAGCTAACTTTTCATATTACAATGCCAAAGTCCATTAGCCGCCTGCGCGAGAAACGGCCGTTTCCAGGGCACGTCGTACAAAAACGGGGGCCATCTGCCGCCGATAATCGGCACTGGCATGAATGTCACCCATTACTTCACCACGCAAATCGTTGGCTACCGCTGAAGCCGCTGCAGCAATCGTCGCATCATTGACCGGATTGCCTAACAGGGCGGCTTCTACCGCGCTGGCGCGGGTGGCTTTGGGAGTGAGCCCGCCAACGGCCACGCCTGCTTTGCGGAACTTGCCGCCGTCAATGGTTACAGTGGCTGCTGCACCCACCATGGCGTAGCGGGAAGCCGGGTTAAACAGCTTCTTGTAGGCAGATCCGGTATTCGGCCGTTCATGAAAAACAGCAACCCCAACCAGCAGCTCATCATCCTGCAGCGCCGTTTCAAACAGCGCGACAAAGAAATCATCTGCCAAAACATTGCGCTCGCCGCGTGGGCCCGCTATGCGGAACTGCGCCCGAAGCGCCATCAGCACCGTCGGAAGGTCAGACGCCGGATCAGCGTGAGCCACATTGCCGCCCACGGTGCCTCGATTGCGTACTTGTGGATCGCCAATCATGCCCGCCGCCTCGCTAAGCGCCATGGGCAGTCCATCGGCAGCGGCGACCATGGCATGGGTCGTGAGTGACCCAATGTAATGGACGTGATCCCGCTTCCAAAGCCCTTTCAGATCTCCAATGCGGCCAATGTCAATCAGTGTGCCGGGATCGGCCAAGCGCAAATTCATCACCGGTATCAAACTATGACCGCCGGCCAAAAATTTCCCATCATGCTCTCGCCTGAGGGCAAGCGCTTCGCGCACTGAATCGGCTCGATAATAATCAAATTTTGGTGGATACATTAGTTACCTCCTCCATCTGCGGCACCGCTGTTGGCGTTGGCCATGGCCTGGTAGATCTTCTGGGCTGTTAGCGGCATGTCGATATGGTTTATGCCCATTGGCGCCAGCGCATCCATGACCGCATTGACAACGGCTGGCGTAGCGGCGATAGTGCCCATTTCACCTACCCCCTTTACCCCTAGCGGATTATGGGGTGAAGGCGTTGTGGTATGGCTGGTCTCCATCATGGGGAAGCCATCGGCACGTGGCATGGCGTAGTCGAGCAAGCTGCCGGAAACGAGCTGGCCGTTTTTATCATAGGCACCATGTTCCCATAGGGCCTGTCCCACCCCTTGCACAATGCCACCGACGACCTGCCCCCGCACGATCATGGGATTGATGATATTGCCGACATCATCAACAGCAACGTATCGTTGAAGCGTGATTTCACCTGTTTCTTTGTCCAGTTCAACCTGAGCAATATGGACGCTGTTGGGATAGGTAAAGTTGGCCGGATCGTAGTAGCAATCTTCTTCAAGTCCAGGTTCTATGCCGTCTGGTAAATTGTGCGCAGTATACGCAGCGAAGGCAATTTCACCGAAGCTCATGGCCTTGTCTGGCGACCCGGCAACATGAACCTGCCCTGCACCTTTATCATAAACGACATCTTCTACGGCCGCTTCCAGCTGATGTGCTGCGATCCGTTTCATCTTGTCTTGCACTTTTCGGGCGGCCAAGACAAGGGCACTGGCCCCAACGTTTGTGCTGCGGCTGCCGTAAGTGCCCATGCCGTTGGTAATAACGGCCGTATCGCCATGCACCAAATCTATATCTTCAGGAGGCACACCAAGTTCATCCGCCACAATTTGTACAAAAGTTGTTTCGTGCCCTTGCCCATGAGAATGAGCTCCTGTTAAAGCAGAAATCTTGCCCGTCGCATGGACACGAATGGTGCCAGATTCCCAGAAGCCAGTCACGCCACCGAGTGCACCGGACACTTTGGAAGGCACCGGGCCACTTGCTTCGATACAAGCCGATACGCCAACACCGACGAGACGGCCGTTTGCTTGCGCCGCTTTTTGGTCTGCCCGCATCTTAGAATAATTGGCAACCTTCACTGCTTCATCCATTACTGCGTGATAGTTACCGCTGTCATACTGCAGAGCCACCGGAGTCTGATAGGGGAAATCTGCTTGCGGAATAAAGTTTTTGCGTCGAAGTTCAATCGGATCCATATTCAGCTTGCGGGAGGCAACATCGACTAACCGTTCAACCACATAAGCAGCTTCCGGTCGGCCAGCGCCCCGGTAAGCGTCAACCCACACGGTGTTGGTTAGCGTGCCCCACATCTCGCCATAAACGCCATCTAATTTATACAGTCCGGACAGCATCGTTATATAGAATGCGGTCGGAATTAATGCGGCCACCAGTGAAATGTATGCCCCATTATTGGCCCATGTTTTCACATGAATGCCGGTGATAGTACCGTCATTCTTTAGCGCCATTTTGCAGACGGTAATGTGATCTCGGCCCTGCGTATCTGATTGAATAGACTCCGACCGAGTCGCTACCCACTTAACTGGCCGATTCAACTTGCGGGCTGCCCAGGGAACCAGTATCTCTTCTGGATAGTGTGGGATTTTGCTGCCAAAGCCGCCGCCTACATCTGGCGAAATAAGCCGGAGCTTGTGTTCTGGGATTTTCAGAGTAAAGGCGCTTAAAACAATGCGAATCAAATTGGGATTTTGGCTGGTCGTCCACAGCGTCATTTCTTCTGTGAAGTTATTCCATTGAGCAACGGCCGCCCGAGGTTCCATAGCGGTCGCAATCAGGCGTTGGTTTACCAATTCAAGCTCAACGATCTGGTCAGCTTCGGCAAAGGCCTTTTCCATCGCGTCTTTATTGCCCAGTGCCCAGGTATAGCTCACGTTATTTTCAATTTCGTCATGAACCAGCGGCGCACCATCGGCCGTAGCCCCACGTGCATCGACAACCGCATCAAGGGGTTCATAATCGACTTCGATTAAATCCAAAGCGTCGGCAGCAATGTAAGGGGATTCAGCCAGTACAATGGCAACGCGATCGCCAACATGCCGTACTTTGTCCACCGTGAGGGCGTTTTGCACTGGCACCTTAATGCCTGGGGGGTTCCAGCCGCTAGGCAATGGTCCAATGTCGTCGGCCAACAGGGCGTCACCAGTGTAAACAGCAATAACGCCAGCCAAGGCTTTGGCGGCAGAAGTATCGATACTTTTGATTTTGGCGTGAGCGTGGGGGCTGCGTTTTACGGCCATATGAGCAATGTTGGGTAAGGTGAGATTGGCGACGTATTTACCTTTTCCTTGAATAAACCGCGGGTCTTCGACCCGTTTCATACTTGTTCCAACATACTTGCCCATTAGTCACCACCTCCTACGGCCGCAGCCGCAATGACGGAACGAACGATGTTTTCGTAGCCAGTGCAGCGACAAATATTGCCTTCCAGGCCATGCCGTACGTCCTCTTCACTAATAGTTGGGTTGTTTTCCACAAGCTTGGTGGCGGCCATGATCATACCGGGGGTACAGTAGCCGCACTGGAGACCGTGATGATCCCAGAAGGCTTGTTGCATAGGGTGTAGATTTCCATTAGTGGCTAGGCCTTCGATGGTGGTGATTTCGGCACCATCAGCCTGAACGGCTAAGGTTGTACACGATTTGACAGCCAGGCCATTCAAATGAATCGTGCAGGCACCACATTGGCTAGTGTCGCAGCCGATGTTGGTGCCTGTTAGGCCAAGATGATCGCGTAGGAAGTGAACGAGGAGGGTGCGGGGTTCAACCTCACGTTCTTCATGTTTCCCATTTACGGTTACACTGACTTTCATAGAGCCTGTCTCCTTGCTGAGATACGGGCGCAGGACGCGCCAATGATAACGTGCGAGCGTGGGGCAACGGCCGTTCACTCACCTAAAGTCGTGCACCATCTAAAAAAATCGTGAGCGCGGAGCCGTTGTTTTGAAAATGCGTTGTTTGTGCTGGTAGACCTCCTTTACTTTAATTTCCTGGCGACTTTTTTGGCAATCTTATTGGCAAACCAATTGCCAATAAGGTTCATCAAAAGAATAGCGCCCGCAGCCATGAGCAGGGTGCGAACGAGATTGTCGCGCTGATCGGGCGCCAGATATTCTTCGACCAGGTTTTTTGCTACCCCGGTTGCGAACTGCATTTGTGACGGAGGCGCTGTGGGTGGGGGCATCTTGTCGATGCCCAATTCACTGCTGGCATCGGCCATCATGCGAGCTTGAACCTGTTGACCTAATCCCTCCAGGCTTTGCCGAATAATGGCGTTGGCGGACGTATCTAGCAACCGTTGCCCGACGCTGGCCAATCGGCCACCAACCTGGGCATCGCCGCTATAATGAAGGGTTGTTTGGTCACCATCTGCTTCCAGCCGCAACGAGCCACTACCTTTTACAAAACCGGGGGCACCTTTGCCATTCACGGTAATCGTGTAGCTTTCTGGGCTATTGATGTCGCTTAGAACGACATCTCCCTGAAATTTGCCCTGCACGGGGCCAACTTTTATTTTGAGGATTCCCTGGTACTGGTTTTCGCCTACGGTTTCCAGCGTTTCGCAGCCGGGCATAACGTTGGCTAATACTTGAGGGTCGAGCAGCATGGGCCACAGAATATCGCGGGGTGCCGCAAAGGGGTAGCTGCCTTCTATTTTCATTTTATGTTCTCCTGCTGGATAGTTGGGAATATTCTTTTCGTTATTGCACTCTAAACCTGACAGACTCGGAAAGAGTAATCAAATCTCGAGGCTAGTATAAGTTTTACCTAATGTGGGTCTCTATGTCAAACAGCTTCAGCTGTTGCTTTGAGGCAGCTAAAGAAGCTATCAATTAGGCGGGGGGCCGTGGTTTGAATCATCTGTTTAAGCAACTTGTTGGGCGGTTCGAATTCGGCCGTAAAGGTGAGGGCGGTTGAATCTGGCGTGGCTGCCTCCAGGTGGAAGGTGCCATTTATAGGAATGGGCGTGCTGCCCATTTGGGCTTGCGCTTGCCAGTGCAGGTGGGTGGGGGGCATGACCGTTTGCCAAGTGAGCAGTAGAGGAATCGTGATATTGTTGCTGCCACTTCCCCAGGTAAATTGAAGACGAAATTGGGTATCTGTAGCTAATTGGGACCAACCCGTAAGGCGTGGCGTGCATTGGCTAACGATATGGGGGGTAGTAAGGCTGTGCCAAACGGCCGTCTGCCCCGCAGCGAACTCGACACTGCCCCGAAACTGCATCTTATTTACTCACAGGCTGATGGTTTTGGCTGGCCTGCCATTGTGGGAAAGCATCAACCGATGCCTTAATGAACCCGTCCGCGATTTCACGTACACGGCCGTCTGTAATGCTTTGGGCAATCCGATTTACCACCCGCTTGGGCATCAGGCGCATGCCTAAGGGTCGTGCCAATTCTGCCTTTAGCCGAATGGTATACTCGACGCGGGTTTGGCTGCCCATGTCATAAAATTGGGTGTCTATGGCAAATAATCCTTGCCCGGTCGTATGCCGCATGGTGGTTTCTGGTTCAATATCGGTCGCATCTTCAATCTTTATAGGATACACAGTCAGCAAGCAATCATCCCAATCGACTTTGCATTCTAAATCAGAATAAATGCTAATGGTGTAGGTACCCAGCTCCACCGTTTCATATAACATCCGGATTTTATCCGGGGCATAGGCATGAACGACAGAGATATGGGGCAAAAATTCAGCGACACGGCTGATGTCACTGTAGTAGGTCAGGGCAACTGTAGGCGTTGCCGGGAAAATAAATGCTCGTGTGATAGAGCCGGTAATATCGATCATGCAGGCAGGGTGTTTAGCTATTTGTCGTTATTTTTGATTGGCTCTTTTTCGTCTATTAGGGTATCTATCTTGGCGGATAATGATTCGATTTGACTGGTGAGATCTTCAACTTCTTCGCGAGATGGCACGCCCCGAACCGTGAGCAGTTTTTCCAGCCTTTGCTGCCCAGGCAGCAGATCCTTCCCTTTTTCTTGCCCAACCGCTAACAGTTTTTCACTAACGGCAAGGGCCTCCTCCTTGGCCATTTCGCCTCGCTCCACCAACGCCTGCAAACGTTTTTCAATTTCCTCATCTACATGTTTCAACAGCTCTAGCGGAGAGTTTAAGCTGCGGCGCAGCGTGTTGATGGTGTCACCACCAGCACGTACCAGCCCGGTAAGAACCGATTTGGGCAAGAAGCCACTATTTCTCTTTTCTTGTTCAAATATGATTTGGGTAAGGGTAACGGCCGTTAAATCTTCATCAGTCGTGTGGTCAATCACTTGCAGCTCAGCCCCGTCTCGAATCAGCTCAGCAATACCATCCAGCGTGATGTACCGCTTGGCTTCTGTATCATACAATTTGCGATTGGGGTAACGTTTAATAACAGGCATAGTGGGAAAATCCTTCGTTTTTTTAACAAACAACCACGGCGGCAAGGTGATCTGTATAGGCTATCCATATTTTACTTAATGATTCAGTGCGTCATCCAAAATTATAGGCGTGATTGCTGGATACGCAACAAGGGAGAGGGTGACCAGACGGCCGTTCCTCTCCCGAATTATTTTACTGTTCTATTATAGAAAAGCAGGGTTTGCTTACTTTTGCTCTTTCAACGCTTCGATCTTTTTCGATAATTCAGCCACTTTGCTGCCTAACTGTTCAATATCCGACTTGGTTGGGATGTTCATACGGTTGAGCAGACTTTCCATCCGCTTTTCCAATTCATCACTAACCCGTTTGCCACTTTCCTGAGCCCGTTGTTTACGATTCTCGGCCAGGTCTGTAAGCAAGGAACGGCCGTCTTTCTCAGCTATCTCGCCTTTTTCAACGAGCTTTTGGACAAACTTTTCTGCTTCGTCCTGAGCTACGGTTACAGCCCCAACGCCAGCCAATAGGGCGCGACGGATACCTTCTACAAATGGATTCTTAGCTGCTTCTTCCACAGCTTCTTCTTCTACATCAATCTTGTTTGCCATGATTTTTACCTCACCCACGTCATTAATTATTCGTTTAAATTGGAGGCCTGCAGAAAACGGGTAGATGATTTCCGCTCATCTACCCGCCTGTAAACCTACCTGATACTGCTATTCCCCAAGAGATGGTGACTGCCTAGCGAATATTTTCCAAGAAAATGTATTCGCTCTCGCCCGTTTCTGTAAATCGCAAAAAAATAGATTCGTGATTGTGATTTACGGCAGTATGTGCGCCGCATTTGCCTGTAGCGTCCAGCAAATTTTGCGCGTTTGCCTATTAGGCAGCTTTGCTTAAATCGTTTACTTTCTTGTTGAGCGTTGTGACTTTGCGGCTCAGTTTGTCAATGTCGCTTTTGGAAGGAATGTTCATGCGATGCAGAACATCTTCAAACCGCTTTTCGATTTCGCTTTCAACCCGATTGGTGGCTTTGCGAACCTCTTTTTGACGGCTCTCAACTTGCTTGTTAACCATTTTGCGGGTTTTTTCTTCGGTGGTCGTGCCGCGCTCAACCAGATTGTTGAACAATTGGGTCAATTCTTCCTGTGCCAGGGTAACAACGCCGACACCAGCCAAGATTACTTTACGGCCGTTTTCAACCAGGACGTTTACGTTTTCTTCTACAGTTTCGGTGAACTCAATTTTTTCTGCCATTTTGTGCCTCCTGCAATCCTCTTTAAAGAACTGCGGTATCGTAAATTAGTTTAATTTTGTTCATGACGCATTGCATCATAAACAAAATATAACACAGTGCGTCATGGATGTCAAGAGGGCAAAATTCGTCCATTTTCTGGTAATCTGAAATTTGTAATAAACCGAGTATAATCAAGTATCACCAATTAAATGCAGACACAATCACCCGTAAATTTCACTCCATAGAACAATGGATCCATTCTTGAAAAGCAACTCGGTATAACCAACGGAAAAAGGAGCGCACGTATGGCGGAGCAGACTGGAATGAATGTAAAAATTGCCGTGCTACATTATTTTGGCACGGCAGAAACAGCAGAAACAATTGAGCTGTTGGGCAGCCAGATCCACATTCAGCACATTGGCTGTGATAGTGACCTGGATAAGATGGCAGCGCACATTGAGGCGCTAGATGGTCAGGTAACGGCCGTTGCCCTCGATGGCATTGCCAAAACGCTGCAGCTGGGCAAGAGCAAGGTAGCACATCCTGCGGCTGAGTCGCTCTTTGCGATAGCGCAACAAACCCCCGTCGTAGATGGCTCTGGTGTACGGGCAGCTATGGAACGTTGGGCCGTGCGCCTGGCAGACGAATCCCAGCCAGGCATTTGGTCGCGCAAGCGGGTGCTCATGGCCCCAGGGCTGAACCACAGCGGATTGGCACAAGCCTTAGGACAATACACGCAAGAGCTACGCTACGCGGATCCCATTGTGTATTTTGCCTTGCCGCCAGTACCCGGTGTGGGGAGTGCCGAAACATTACAACGTGTTGCCGAACCTACCCTCAACCAGATTCGCGCCTACCCTTTCCGCCGCATCTTCCCGCAGGCGGGTGAAGCCGCACAGCCGCGCAGCCCCAAGCTGTTTGAGTGGGCCGATATTATTGCTGGCGATATGGGCGGTATACGGCGTTATGCACCGCAGCAGCTCAAGCGCAAAACCGTGGTCGTTGAATCAGCTTCGGCGGAAGATGTGTCTGATTTACGGCAGCGGGGCGCTTCGGCCATTGTTACAACGATGCCGCCGCTGGGGCATGAATTGGCGCATTTGGGAGCGGCCGTTTTTGAAGCCAGCCTGGTTGCGTTACGCGTTGACCCAAACGCGGCGCTTACGGAAAATACCTACTTAAATCTGATGGCTCAGATGGACTGGAAGCCAGGCATTCAATATTTGCAGCCTGAAGAAGCAGGCATCAATAAATTTGCCTTCGTTATTCATCCGTTGTCGACGCGATTTATTTATACTCACCCTAAATTCAGATGGACACGCTACCTGCCAGCGCGGCTGGTAGAGCGCGTTGCCGCTTATCTGCCCCCAATGGTTGGTGGTCGCATCACCGGTATCGAAAGCCCTACAACCGGTCAAAAGATTGAGGGGCAGTTGCTATTCATCGGCGGCACCCCGCGTGAGCTCATGCGGCGCGATCCTGCTTTTGTCTACCGCCGCCTCATTCGCGCCTCGCGTATGGCCGAGCGTTATGGAGCACGCCTGATGGGGCTGGGGGCCTTTACCTCCGTGGTGGGAGACGCGGGCATCACCGTTGCTCAAAAAGCGGACATCGCCATCACCTCCGGCAATAGCTTGACCGTGGCGGCTACGCTGGAAACTGCCAAGCAGGCGGTGGTTAAGATGGGCAACAGTCTGGATGATGCCCATCAGGGCAAGGTGATGGTCATTGGGGCAACCGGATCGATTGGTTCCGTTTGCTCGCGTTTGCTGGCGCAGGCCGTGCCCAACATTGTGCTGGTTGCGCCACGTCCCGAGAAATTGATTGGCCTGAAGCAAACCATTGAGTCCGAAACGCCTGGCGCAAAAGTGACGCTCAGCACGACGGCAGATGATTATGTGGGGGATTGTGACCTCATTGTGACAACGACGACGGCCTTAAACACGCGGATTATTGACATAACGATGTGCAAGCCCGGCGCGGTGATTTGTGATATTGCCCGTCCGCCAGACATCACTGAAGAAGAAGCCGCTCTGCGCCCCGACGTGCTGGTGATTGAGTCCGGAGAAATCTTGCTGCCGGGAAACCCTGACTTTGGCATGGACATTGGCCTGCCGCCGGGTGTAGCCTATGCTTGTTTGGCAGAGACGGCATTGCTGGCATTGGACGGCCGTTTTGAAGATTACACCTTGGGGCGCAATATTGAGATTGAGCGGGTCAAAGAGATTTATCGCCTGTATAAAAAGCATGGTCTCGAGCTATCCGGTATTCGCAGTCATGATCATTTTTTGACGGATGAAGATTTGGCCCAGAAGCGTGCCCTGGCGGATGAACTGCGCAATGATCCGGTGAAGCTGGCTGATGTGCAGCGACAGGCACAGGCGGCGCTGCCAGTGAAGGGCGGGCGTGGCACCTCCAAAAGTGGTGGAAACGGCCGTACGGCCGTTGTTGCTGGAGCCGGAGCTGCTATCGTTGCTGCCGTGGCCGGGCTTCTTTTCTGGCGGCGCAAATGAAAAAGGCAGTGACCTTGGCTACCTGGCCCAAGTATAAGTGAAAAGTAAAAAGTGAGCGGTCACCTTGTTGCCGTTCACTGACCACTTTTAGCGTAATTTGCTTTTATCAAAGCTGAAACAGAGTTTTTGAGGAGATTTATCGATGAGTGATCAAACTTCCACCCGCTGTGCTGCAACAACGAAGGCGGGCAAGCCATGTAAAAACTACGCCGCAGATGATTCCGCTTATTGCCATGTGCATCAAAATGTACAGGCACCGGCAGCCAGCAAAGCCGAAGCGGAGCTGCTGGCGCGCAAGAAAGAACTGCTGGATGAGCTGGATGACCTGGTGGCTGATTTGAAGACGGCCGTTCCCGAATCTGGCAGATCTACTTACAATCCGCTACAGATGATCACCTATTTGCGCCAAAATCTG
>CBDUOF010000090.1:0-15303 GCA_965368765.1 uncultured Anaerolineae bacterium
CTGCAGCAAATTCCGCTGCCTGCTCAGCAGCCAGATGATCGCCCCGACCAGCCCGACCAGCCCCAAGCCACCGCCTACTAAACCAACTTCCTTATTCGTCAGCAGCGGCCGAAAGCGCGCAACGGTAGCCACCACCACGCCCAGCAGCAGACCCAGCAGAATCCCACGCGGCAGCCAGAGCACGCCATCACGCAGTCGGCGACGGCCGTTCCACTGCTTCAACTGCTTCGTAAGTTCCTCAAACCGGTCGTTCATAAGAAATTAGTGATTGGCGATTTGGTGCCCTTGTTGCAAGCGGCGAATCGCCTCTACGCTACTGAGTCGCAATCTTCCGTACACGTCGCACGCTGGCCCAAAACAGCAGCAGCGCCAACAAACTGTACACAATCAAAAAGAGCGGCCATGGGGAAAAAAGCCAAATTGTATGTGCGGCGCCGCTGGAACCGCCGACGCTTTGGCTAAAGGTCCAAAGCGATCCCTCTTGCACCAGCACAATATCGCTCACAATGAGCGTGGCCGGTAAATTCGTCGCGGCCAAAACCATTAAGAGATACATGAGTGCGGCTTCTACTTGCCAGCTCAAAATGGCAGCGCCCGCAAAAAATGGGCTCAAAATCATGGCAAACAGCCCCACGATGACTGGAATGCCCACGGTCACAAGCAGTGAGCCGCCAAATGTAACCACGCTGGCGGCCAATGTCGTACGCATCCGGCTAGAGGCAAACAGGCCCCACAACGCAAACGTAATGGCTGCCACCAAGATTATTACCTGCGACAAAAATAGTTCAATGAAAGCCACGCCGCCCATCAAAAAGGCAATGCTTTGCAGCGGAATAGCGGCAAAAATGAGCAGCAGCACATAGCTCAATGAAGAAACCAACTTGCCGGCCACAAACTCATTGGCTGAGAGCAGCGTTGTGCGCAGCAAATCGTACGTTTGCCGCTCTTTCTCACCGCTGATGGCGCCAGCCGTAAATGAGGGCCCCACAAGAACGACCAGCATCATTTGTAAGCCCAGCACCGAGCTGAAAATAACCTTACCCACTTCGCGGGAATCAGGCCCAAAGGGGCCGCTTGCCGCCGAAGCAAATGCAGAATATACCAGGGTGATAAAGCCGCTCATCACCAACAGATGCACGGTGAGCACCACAAAGGCGCGACGGCCACGCATCCGGCTGCGCAGCTCTTTCACTGTGACCGGATTTTCCAGGAGCTGCCGGAGGAAACGCTTCTTTTTAGTTGCTTGTTGTTGAACGAGTTCAGTCATAATATCTCAAAGTTTATTGTAACTTGGTTATTGCCAATTTAATTACCCAATGGCCCAATCACTCAGCTTATGCTGAGTTTATTCGCTTGCCGCACAATGCCCCACCAAAGGAGGAGGACGGCCGTTCCGTATAGAATTGCTGGAGAAAGCACACTGCCTGCCAGGGTGCTGCCCTGCTCCAGATCAAACAGGCTCCAGATGCCCAACCAGACGGCGCTGTTGCTAAACAGCTTCATTAGCACCACCAGGGTGTAGCTTCCTGCCAGGGCATAGGTGGACGAGCGCAGCCAGGTAGACAAGTACATGCCAATAAAGGCAGCAAAGAGTACCTCAACCCACGGCCGTATCAATGCCCCCAGGCCGATGAACAAGCCAGAAACGGCCGTGCCGCCGGCCACAAAGCTCATCACACAAAACAGCATCAGCCCCTGAAATCCGCTCAACAGCACCATTACCTTCCAGATGGGCAAGCGCGCCAACCCGCCGAACAGCTTTGCTAGCAAGATGGCTGGTGTAGAATGAGGCGTCAGGCGCAAGATGTCCCACGTGCCCCGGGAAACTTCCATACTAATGGCTGGCGCAGTAAGGGCTGGTGCCATAAACGAGCCATAAATTGTTAACATAGACAGCAATGCCCCGGGCAAACAGAGCACACAGATAATGATGAACAGGTCATCCCCTTCTGCCGCCCCAAACAAGGCTGGATTGGTGCCGGCACACAATCCCAGCACAATCGCCCCCATCACGACAAATGGTGAATAACGGCGCACAGTCTCATAAAAAGGGTTCGGATTGCCCCAGCCGCCTTTTTCGCGTAGATAAATTGGATTTTCGTTCAGCGAACGAATCCAATGCCAACCGCGTCGCCAGCGCACCACTCAATTCACAAGTCCCTTTGTTACCTGCAAAAAGACATCCTCCAAATCACCTGTTTCTTCCTGAAAGGCCACAATGGGGAAGTGGTTGGCGATGAGACCGGCCAATAGGTGGCTCAGCGCTTCATCGTCGCCATTAAAGTCAAAGCGAAGCGCGTCCGACGGAATGTCAGCCTCCTCAGATGTGATAATGCTATCAACTGCTTCATGACGCAGTAAAAATTCCTGCACCGATGGTAAGTCGCCCAGCGTTCGCAGCTGGATCAGGCGATGGGCTCGAAGCTGTTTCTTCATTTCGGCCATATCGCCATACGCCACCAGGCTGCCCGCTTCCAAAATGGCAATGCTGGTGCAAATGTCTGCAACCTCAGACAGGATGTGCGAGGAGAAGAAGATGGTCTTACCCATTGTTTTTAGCTCGCGCAGTAGCTCGCGCATCTCAATACGGGCGCGCGGATCCAGTCCACTGGCTGGCTCGTCCAAAATAAGTACCTGTGGATCGTGTGCCAGGGTACGGGCAAGGCACAGACGCTGCTTCATACCACGGCTTAAACTGTCAACAAACGCTTCTTTTTTATGCCCCAAATCCACCAGTGCCAGCAGATCATCCACCATGCCAAGGCGGGTCGCAGGTGGCACGTCGTAGCAGGCAGCAAAAAAGTCGAGATATTCCCACACTTTCATGTCATCATACACACCAAAAAAGTCGGGCATGTAACCGATATTGCGACGCACAGCGCGCGGGTTATCGATGACCGATTCACCCGCGACCCAGGCTTTGCCGCTGCTGGGCTTGAGCAGCGTGGTGAGGATGCGCATCGTGGTGGTTTTGCCTGCGCCATTGGGACCGACAAAGCCAAAGACTTCGCCTTCCTGAATGTCTAAGGTGAGGTCGCTGAGAGCAGTGAGGTCACCATATTTTTTGGTGAGTCCCTGAATTTCAATAATTGTTGACATAAAATTTCTCAAATTTAAGCGTGACAGGCTTTCTCTTGAACAGCGTTTACTCAGGCAAATTCCCGGTGAGTACTGGATAAATTGCGCCAATGCCCAGGCCGAACTGGCTGTTGTTGTCTTCCAAACGCAGGCGAACCTCGTTGTTAGGGCCGAGGTAGGGGGCAAAGTCAGAAATATTGTTTGTGCCCCAACTTGGGCTGCCGATAGGTTGCCAGAGTCCCTGCTCAAAGTCCCAAATGCGTATATCGGGCAGTTGCTGGGCGGGGTCTTCAAATTGCTGCGTCAGGTTGAAGCCGAGTTTATTGACTTCCATATCGGCAAATTCGGGCCACGGCGTATAGGAAAATTCAACCCAACCGCCGTTAAGGTATAAATCTTGAATGGTAGGATTGTAAACGTTGTTGTTGGCCATTGGCTCCCAGTTGAGCAGTGAGATGGGAATCGTCACGTTACGGCCGCTTACAATGTTTTGCTGAAGGGGAATTTCAATGAGGTACATGGTGGTATTCAGTTTTTCAGAAGCGGTATCTACCAGGCTTACATCGAGCTGCTGTTCATTTGACCAAGCAATCAGCACCACAGTTTCTGGCGGCACGGTAAAGGTGCCGCTGCTGCCAAAGTTGTTGCTCTCTAATGCCTGCAACAGCTGCCAGCGGGGGAAAAGTTCCCGGTTGTTGTAGAAATCAAAGGAGTCCAAAATAGTTTCCGCATTGGCAGAAAGGGGTGCCCCTGAGTTGAAGCCACCGAACGGTGAAGCCGACGAACTGCTGCTGACGGAGGAGCGGATGGGTTCAGAAACGGCCGTTCGCTCGTTGGGCGGTATATTTCCGATAAAAACGGCCGTATTGCCCAACAATACCGAGGCCGTCTCCAGCGTCACGTCACTATTATTTAGCAAATCCATCGCCAGCACCAGATTGTTGCCTTCCAAAGTGAGCGTTGCCGAGCCGCTAACATCCACGGCGTCCACCGCCGATTGTGCCAAAAAGACTGAAACCTCCCCGATATCAACCCGTACATCAGAGATTGTGACCTCATTGCCATAGGTAATGGTGCCAATGTCCGCTACTTCGTTGCCAAAGGGCACAGAGAAATCTGTTGTGTAGGGCTGCGCCAGCGCCTCGGCGGGGAGGCTCATGTCATATACCTTTCGCTGGGGTGAGTACAGGCCGAGCAAGCTGTAAACATCTGCTTGCTGCCCGTCTGACTGGCTGTATGCTACCGAAATCTGGTTGATGATAGTTTCGTTGCCCCGCAGCTGGAAGCCGGTAAAGTAAGTTACACCGCTAAAAATAATGACCAGAAGTGGAATGGTCACCCAGGCGCGCTCCAGCTGGTTGCGCCGCTTCAGAATCCAGTAATTAAGCGGCCCCATGACCACCGTGTAGATGAGAAGAAAAGCGACAAGCTGCAAAATGCTGGGTAACGTCAGCGAGGGGAGGCTGGAAACGGCCGTTCTGCCCGCGTAGCTGTTTTGAGGTCCCAGACCCCAATTGGCTGTGCCAGGCAGGCGACCAGCAATAGCTCCCCAAACTGCCTCGCTGCCGTCCCAATCCAACAAGGGAGCCAGCCGGGGATCAAGTGCCAAAAAGTAAACCGCGCCCCGGCCCATTGGCTGGCGAGCCAACAGCGGTAGTTCATCCTGACGAAAGATAAGTTCGCCATTGCGCAAGCTGCTGGTTGCCACAACATATGGTCCGGGATCACGAAACGGAATGCCGATGCGCTCACGCAGGCCAGGTAAATCATCAACGGTTTGGCTGCCGTCAACAGTAACCGGCAGCAAATCGGCCAGGGCTGTGACTGTTTTTTGCCAGTTAGCCCCACCTGTAACGATGAGCTGACCACCGTTGTTCAGCCATACCTCCAGAGCCGTCCGTTGGCTGCTGGTCAGCTGGCTGGTGTCAGTATCGTTAAAAATCAGGATATCGAGGGTGTTCCAGGCAACGGCCGTTTCCGGCAAATCATCGAGCGTGAGCAGCGCTACAGAAGCATCCGCCCGGCCACCGCTGACTCGCTCCAAAAATGCAAATTCACCTGCGTCCGGGCTAACCACACCATAAAGCAAATGGTCGGGAGAAAGGCGGCTAAGGTTACCGCTCGTTGCAGAAGCAACCAGAGTGCCGTCGTTTTGCCGAAGCTGGACTTCTAGATTGCTCTTAATAGTGGGTAATTTTATGTAAAGCGTAACGCGCTTGTTAGATTGGGTTGCTAGGCTGACGGGGCTGCGGAAGACAGCCTCTTGCTGGGCGCCTCCCTGCTCGATCCGAATTTCTACGTACCCTTCCACGGTCGGGCCGCTATTGGCAACAGTGACCTGTACAGGCAGCCAGTAGGCGCTTTTGTAAAAGCTATCGTAGCCAACCGTGAGGCTCATCGCGATGCCGTCTGCTTCATCCTGCGCGACAACAGGGGTAACGAGACCGCCTGAGAGCATGAGCAAACCAAGCAGGAGTAGGATGCGCGTTTTGAAGGTGGTTGACATGATTTGTATACGTTTTACGGTTGTCATTCGTTCCATATGGCTGATTATACCGAATTGGGAGGCGGTTCACACGACGGAAACACTGCGGGTTACCTTTACCTAATCTGCTATACGGTGCCTCAATTGATGATTTTTGTGATCGGATTGACTTGTAAGGAGAAAACGGGAAAGTTCGTCGAATTAAACGCTAGTGATTCTCCCGTTTTCCCTAAGCAAACCACAAAGACATGGCGATTTTTATGTCAATAGAGTTAGTGTGGTTTACCAATGCCGTGTTTACGAAATGATTTCGATTGCATAGTCCGCTATAGGCACGTCTGGCCGCTGCTGCTCCAGCCAACCGACCGCTTTTTGCAGCTGGCTATGCAGATGAGCGGCGTCGTTGCCCACCGTGACCAGGGCAATGACGGCCGTTTGCCAAACATCGTGATGATCTACCTCTGCTACAGCAATATTAAATTTCTGTGGCAGACGGCCTAAAATAGATTTCAAAATGCGCCGCTTCTCCTTCAATGAGAAAACTGCTTCCAACTGAAACGTAATTGTGCAACTGGCAATTATCATGAGCGTATTGTGGAGAAAGGGACGAAACCGGTCAAGCACATAAGTGTTTTTAATTTCGTAGCTGAATTATCCATCAGTACCAAAATTGCAACTAAAGTGGTCTGACCAGCGTTCTTAATGGGTAACGCTTGCTTGAATGAGGCGTCGAAGATATGCAATGTGTGCAGAACTGCCCATTTTGCGGGAGTAAAGTAACCTATGCTAAGAAAATTAGCTTACCTTTTTTTAATAATATTCTTTGTAATTGGCGCCATTGCCGCTTACACAGTTGTGGCCACTATCAACAAAGCTGAGACAGTGGCTCAACCAATTGGCGAATTCATGCAGCAGCTCATTCTCCCGGCAACCCCGGTGGTTTTGCCTAGCTCCACAACGATCGTGCGTCAGATTAATGATTTAGCGCGGCTCGAAACAGCTTCGATGGAGCTAGAGAAGAATGTCATTGCTGAACGAAATAATGACATTATGTGGGGCATTATGGACGAAACACTCATCTTTGAAGCCCATGGGCTGGCCGTTGCCGGGGTTGATTTGTCTGGCATGACTCCTGCAGATATTCAGGTGGTAGATCCAACCACGGTGATGGTGCATATACCCCAGGCAACCATCTTTGATGATTTGCCGCTACTGGATACAGAAAAATCGCGGGTGCTGGATCGGGATACAGGGCTGTTTGCCAGTGTCGATCCGCATCTAGAGACGGTCGTGCGGCAAGAAGCGGAATCGGCGCTGCGAGAAGAGGCCCAGTCGACGGAGCTTCTGGACATTGCCAACTATAATGCCCAGGAATTTGTGTTGGCATTTATGCAGGGGTTGGGTTTTGAAACCGTAATTTTTACCGAAGGCCCTCCCCCGACGCCTCCGCCATATGAACAGGAAGTGCCCAAGGGATATGTATTGAGTACACCTACGCCAACACCGTAGTTCGATGTTTTCCTGAACCGACCGTGTCAGTTTGGTCCTTCTAGTGGTGGGGCCAAGCTGACCGTCATTGGCAACGGCCGTTGCCGCCCTTTCCTCAAAGGCTCATCGCCTCCCCAATTCATCAATCCTCATTAAAGGACCTCACGCTGAACGTGTTGTCTTATTACAACAATTGGTACTTGACATAGTGCGAGTTTTGTTGTATTGTTGCAACATATGGAATTGTTGTAGTATCCCGCATTAGTGAGGATGCTTCTTCGTAACCAATGAGAAGCAATGAGCAAAGACGATTTATTAGAAAACTATGCGGGCGTGGCGGAAGTCAGCAAGCGGCTCAATATTCACCCCGAATCAGTCCGCCGCCTGATCCGTCAGGGAAAGCTACCGGCTATCAAATTTGGCAACAAATGGTTGGTAGAAAAAGCAACACTCGATCAGTACGCCAGTCGGTATGATCCACGGCCCGGCAACAAGGCAACACTGTTTTAACCGTTGAGGGGGAAGGGCAACCCCGGGAAGAGGGTTCTGGTTGCCCTTCCTCTCTCAATTTTTGATACGTTTTAAGTAGTTACAAGAGGGTATTCATATGCAAAGAGCGCCTGAGTTTGAAAATGTAGCGAGTATTCGCGTTGTTGGTGTTGGTGGTGGTGGCTGTAATGCCGTGAATCGGATGATTCAGGAAGGCATTAACGGTGTCGATTTTGTAGCCGTCAACACGGATAATCAGGCGTTACTTCTGGCTGATGCCCCTGTGCGGGTACGTATTGGTGAAAAGCTGACGCGTGGCCTGGGCGCCGGCGGAAATCCTGAGCAAGGTGAGAAAGCGGCTGAAGAATCGGCCGAAGAGCTGGGCGAAGTGCTGACCGGCTCTGACATGGTTTTTATTACCGCTGGCATGGGAGGTGGCACCGGTACGGGCGCTGCCCCTGTTGTGGCGCGACTGGCGCGTGAGCAAGGTGCCTTAACAATTGGGGTTGTGACACGGCCGTTTCTCTTTGAAGGCAGCAAGCGCTCTAATTCTGCTGAATCCGGCATTGAGAAGCTGAAAGAGTATGTCGATACGCTTATTGTCATTCCCAACGACCGTTTGCTGGAGTTAACTGATCGGCGCGTTTCCTTGAAAGATTCTTTTAAGATGGCCGATGATGTGCTGCGGCAAGGCATCCAGGGCATCAGTGAACTGATTACCGTACCTGGCCTTATCAATCTGGACTTTGCCGACGTCAAGGCAATTATGTCTGAAGGTGGCGCTGCGTTAATGGCAGTGGGTCACGGTGAAGGCGAAGAACGGGCCAGACTGGCTGCTGAACAAGCTATCAGCTCCCGTCTGCTAGACGTAACCATTGACGGGGCACAGGGCATCTTATTTAACGTCACGGGCGGGCCAAACATGAGCCTGTACGACGTGAATATTGCTGCTGCGATCATCCGCGAAACCGCACACCCCGATGCCAATATGATTTTTGGTGCTGTCATTGATGAAGGTATGGGTGATGAGATGCGGATTACGGTGATCGCCACCGGATTTGAGCGCACGATTTCCCGGCGACAGGTGCTGCAACAGCAATACGGCCGTACAAGTGCACCCACCCAACGACCCAAAACGGAAGCCAGCGTTGCTTCCCGCCAAGTGCCAGCCCGCGAGCCAGCCGAGCGGGAAATGGAACCTGTGCAGCCTAAATTTGCACCCAATAATCTGGAAATTCCGGCCTTCTTGCGTCGGCGTTGAGATTAATCATTAAAGGATGCGTTCACACCGACAGGTTGCATCAAAGAACGTATCCGCAAGGTTCGGCCGTTTACAGAAGTTAAGATTAAAACGGCCAACCCCTACTTTATCAACTCTCAGGAGTTGGCAATCCCTTTGGGATTGAGGCAATCCTTCATTGGGTTGCTGTGTCGCCAACACACCTTGCCCAAGGGCAATGGCCATTACCGATTAGGTAGTGGGCAGTAATTGTTAGAGCAGGTTATCGGACAACTACCAGAACTACAATTACTGTACAGCGCTCCTTTTTTGTTTTTCGTTAATGAAGCCCCTCATTTCATAACTTCATTAACAAACATCCCCTCTGCACGCGCCCCCTGTTTATGCAGGACAGGGGGCGCACTTCTTTTTAAGCCCAAACCATCTAGATAGCGGCGCGAACCAGTAAAACGGCGACGGCCGTTCATGCGGAAGATGCTCTTTACGGGGCCCAAACATCAAATGAAACTGAATCAGCGGCCGTTTCTGCCACCACTGTTGTGTTACCAGCCAAATTGCCTACGATTAGCTGCCCACTGCCACCTTGACGAATGGATGCAACAAATAACGTGTCATTCAACCAGACCGCTCTATCTACTCGGCCAGCTGTAAGCACCTCGACGGGTGACTTTCCCTCCTGCCCAATACCGATAGAAAATTGATCAGCATATATAAAGTGAGTACCAGAACGATTCCAACCGGAAAATGTGAGCTGTTCAGATGACGCATAGCTGATGAGATTGCTGCCATCTCCTTCAGCGATGGCTACAGTTTGCGCGTTGTCTGGCCCAACAATTAACTGCGTATACCCCAGGCGACTGGCGCTACGCGTCCAGTTTGGGGACGAGAAGAGTGTGTTTCCCGGCACTGAGCCAATTTCTATAGCAGGGCCGCTCACCGGAATCTGGTACAGCGTTGCTTCAGCTTCGTCTGTCCACGGTTCATCATCGGCAATGGCGACGTAAGCTTGGCTGCCACTGGGTAGCCATTGAGCGGTAGGTACCCAGGCATACTCGCTGGCGGTGTTGACAAACGGGAAAGTAATGACCGTTTCCCGATTACTGCCGTCCATGTTTACCCGCGTCATGCTTTCTGGGTTGCCAAAAATAAGGCGCGTGCCGTCTGGCGACAGGGCAAAGGTGTGCCCGCCTGTGCCAGGGGCAAACTGTTCTGTCGGACTGCTGCCGTTTGTGACCAGCCATAAATCAGCCTGCGGCCCATAGCCAGGCCCTTCCAGGTTGGCGACGGCACTGCTGAAGGCGACCGTTTGGCTGTCTGGTAGCCAGGCAACGCGGTCGATAAGAATTGCTACATTTTCCCCAACGGTGTTGGGCAAATCCGATGATTTAGCCAAAGTTTGGCCATTGCCACCGATTGATACAACGCCTAAGCGGTTACTATCAAATTCTCCAGCGGTAAAGGCAATTTGCTGACCGTTGGGCGAGATAAAGAGTCGATTGATATCTGAGGCACTTACAAGCTGTACGGGTTCCAGGGCTGCGGGCGGCGATTGACTGTTGTCCAATGACAGTAGCCAAATGCCGTCGGTGTCGCTGTACACAATGTAGCTGTTCAGGCCATCGAGAACGGCCGTATCTGCCTGCGATGCGATGGTGGGAACGGCCGTTGGTACAGGAGTCGGCGTGGGGGGCGCAGCTGCAACGGGCACAGCGTCTGTGTTGCTGCCCAACGTATATTGCGAGCCGCCAGAAACCCAGCATTGGGCTGCCGCAATGTTGCTGGGACACGCCACCAGCCACCAGCCAGAGGCCGGATCGATACCCAGCACTTGCGCTGTGTCGCCTTGAAGAAAGAAGCCCAGGCGCTCATACACGACGCCGGGACCGGAGCGAATGTTGAGATCGACCAGAACGGTGAGTGTGGGGCCGTCAGTGGCAACGGCCGTTCCGTCGCCACTACTGCTGCCGGGCAACGTTGATGTGGGGGCGATATTGGCAATCGGTGGATCCTCATTGGGAACGGCCGTACCGTTCTCAATCGTGACCAGCGGCGGCGGCACAGACAGTTCAGGCTCCGCTTCACCAGCAAATGCGTTACAGGCGAGCGTGGCTAGAAAAAGTGTCGAGATGAAAAATAATAGCGGGTGTTGGCGCAGCATAGCGTCACTCCTTCAGGGTTGGCCGTTCTTGCTTTGGATTCTTGTGAACGACCAGACCTTGCGGATGCGTTGTCCTGATTAAATCAAAAGTCGCTTATGAACGCATCCTGACAATAAATTTTCAGGATAAAGTCAAACAGATTACAATAGATTAAACCACAGAGAGATTGGTTTCTGCACGGCAAAGCGGCGGGTTTTCTACGCAATCGCCCCGTTGACGTGTATTTTACGTAAACACAGCTGTTTTTGATGAGCATTTAGGAAAGGCAAAACAATAGATGAGCTTACGCCAATTTTTAGAGCAGGCCGCCAAAACAGGCGATCTCATAGAAATAAACCATCCTATTAACGTGAAATATGAGCTGGCCAATGTGGCTCATGCGTTGGAGGGTCGACCTGTACTTTTCAATGACATCATTGACTACCCTGGCTGGCGCATCTGTGCCGGTCCCTGCTCAGACCGCAAATATTTTAGCATGGATTTAGACGTGCCTGTGCCAAATTTAATTGCCCATTTGGCCCAAGCCAATGACAATCCGCAGCCGCCACCGGTGGTGGAAAGTGCTCCTTGCCAGGAAGTGATTTTGGAAGCGTTCGATCTAAATGAGCTGCCCATTTTGTTTCACTTGCCAGAGGATGGTGGTCATTATATTGCCAGTAACGTGGTCATCACCGAGGATCCAGAATTGGGGCGCAACATGTGCTACCATCGGCTGCTGCGGTTGGATGCGCGTCGATTTGCCGCCCGCATTATTGAGCGACGCGGCACCTACAATGCGATGCAAAAGGTCGCAGGTGATTTGCCGGTGGCGATTTGTATTGGGGTGTCCCAGGCAGTGCATTTGGCGGCCTCCATGTCTCCTGCTCCAGAGGTGGATGAACTGGCAGTGGCCAATGCTTTGGCACCCACGCCGCTGGTAAAATGCCTCACCAACAACCTGTCTGTGCCTGCCGATGCTGAAATTGTGCTGGAAGGGCGCATTACCAAGCGGCAAACGCAGGAAGGCCCGTTTATGGATTTGACGGAGACGATGGATATCATCCGCGACCAGCCAATTATTGAAATTGATCTGATCACTCATCGGCGCAATCCAATATACCATGCACTGTTACCCGGCGGATTGGAGCATAAAATTTTGATGGGGATGCCGAAAGAGCCGACGATTTTTGCTGAGGTGAACAAGGTGGCGCGCTGCACGGGGGCTATTATTACGCCAGGTGGCAGCTCCTGGCTTCATGCGGTGGTGCAAATTGAGAAGCAGGGGTCTGAAGACGGCCGCCTTGCCATTGAAGCGGCCTTCAAAGGGCACGGTTCGCTGAAGCACGTCTGGGTCGTGGATACAGACGTGGATATCTATGATCCGGCACAGGTGGAGTGGGCGTTTGCCACCCGTTTTCAGGCAGATAAGGATATGATGTTGTTTGCCAATCAGCCAGGCAGTTCGCTAGACCCATCGGGCATTCATATGCGGGGGCAAAAAAGCCGCACCGCCAAATTGGGCTTTGACTGTACCATCCCCTGGGGGATGGATAAGGCCAAGTTTGTCCGGGGAAAATACGGCCGTGTCAATTTGAGCGATTATCTTCGAGCAGATCCGGAACAACAGTAGCGGCCGTTTTCTGCTGCCTGATTCAGAAGAGGGACAGCCCAGGTTATTGGGATTAGGAACGGCCGTTTAGTTTGCAGGGCCGTTAAGTTTGCAGGATCGAAGGGAAAGTTTGTTAACTTGACCAACAATTCAGGAGTAAATTATGGACATTTCTGTCCTTGCCGATGTCATGCCCAATATTTTATTAGCCGAAGAAACCGGCCTTGTGAAGCAGGAACTTGGGTTCATGGTGCTGCTTTTTATTGCTGCCATGGTGGCAATTGTGGTGCGTCGTATTCGGTTGCCTTACACCGTAGCGCTTGTGCTTGTGGGGCTGTTCCTTTCCTTCTTTCCCAACTTTCTAGGCTTTACCGTAAGTTCAGATCTCATCCTGGCTATCCTGGTGCCGCCATTAATCTTTGAGGCGACGCTGCACATTCCCTGGCACAACCTCAAAAAAGATTTGCTGCCGGTGATGATCCTGGCCATTGGCGGTACGCTGGTGGGCACTTTTTTTGTCGGAGGTCTGGTGGTGCAGTTTTTGGGCATCTCGTGGGCAGCGGCCCTGGCCTTTGGAGCACTCATTTCCGCCACGGACCCTGTGGCGGTTATCGCGTTTTTCCGCAGCCTGGGCGTGAGCAAGCGGCTGACGATTTTAGTGGAGGGAGAGAGCCTGTTTAACGATGGCGTGGCCATTGTCATTTTTAATTTGGCCTTGGCAGCAGGGACGCTGTCCGGTTCATTTGGGTTGGTAGAAGCGTTGCAAGAGTTTTTCATTGTGGCCTTTGGCGGGCTGGCGGTTGGCTTGACCTTGGGCTATGTCGTCTCTTACATCATCCTGAAAAATGTGGATGACCACTTGATTGAAACGGCTACCACAGTCGCGTTGGCCTTTGGCTCGTTTGTGGTGGCGGAATCATTTGGTGACTTCATTGGGGTTGATGGCCTGCATTTTAGCGGCATTCTGGCAGTGGTGGCAGCGGGGCTGATGGTGGGCAACATCGGTCTGGAAAACACGTCACCTACCACCAAGCTTTCTCTGGACAACTTTTGGGAATTTTTGAGCTTTGTGGTGAATTCGCTGGTCTTTTTGCTGATTGGTTTGGAAATTGAGTTGGCGCAGCTACGGCCGAATATTATTCCTATCGCTGTGGCGGTTGTGGCAATAATTTTGAGTCGCGGCTTGATTATTTACTCATTTGGCTGGATTTACGGCCGTTTACGGCCACAAAATCGTATCCCTCTTAAATTTCAACATGTTATGTATTGGGGAGGCTTGCGCGGCGCCATCAGCCTGGCGCTGGCCCTTTCCATTGAAAACGCCGTCTTTGGCTCCGATGTTGCTCTGGAGCTGCGGGTAATGACGTTTGGCGTGGTGTTATTTACGCTCTTGTTCCAGGGTATGACCATTGAAAAATTGATCAACCGCCTCAGGCTGGCCGATAAGCCGCCGCAGCGTGTGGAGCTTCAGCGGCGGCAAGCTACCCTGTTTGCCAAGTGGGCTGGTAAGCATGAGCTGGATCGTTTGCGGGACAATGGCATCCTGTTCCGTGATATTTATGATTCGATGGGACAAGTCTACGACGAAGAAATCCTGGAAAAGAAGGGCGACTTGCGAGACCATTTACAAGCATTCCCGGAGCTAGAGCAAGAGATGTATCTCCAAGCTCGTGAAGATGCCCTAAATGCCGAGCGCAGTGCCATTGGCGAAGCGTCGCGACGAGGGCTCATCTCCAATGAAGTCAATGATGAGCTTATTTTTGAACTAAATAATCGTGTGGCTGCGTTGGAAATTATTAAGAAAAATCGCGGACTGGACGTGGAAAAGCAGGAGGTGAACCATGGGTAGCATTGTGTGTGCCACGCGCGGCGGCGAGGGCAGCCGCGCTGCCCAAATGGCGGCCATCGAACGAGCTAAAGTGTCAGAAAAGCCGCTTCTGTTTTTGTATGTGGTTGATCCAAATAGCCTGGATGATGATATTGATGAGAGTCTAAAAAATGCCTTGCTGGCAGAATTAAACTGGATGGGGGAAACGCTGCTGCGCATCGCCCAAAAGCGGGCTGATGCCGCCTATTTGGGCACAGAAGTAAAAATACGTAAAGGCAAGGTGGGTGAAGAGATCGTCCGCTTTGTACAGGAGGTTGACGCAGACCTTTTGATTTTAGGGGCGCCTCGAGGTACCACGGCCAACGTGTTTGGCGATGATGCCATTGAGCGGTTGGCAGAGTGGGTTCAGCAGAAAACGGCCGTTTCCATTGAGATTATTCGCCCCGATTACGCAAATTTAGGCAGTGAGCCTGCCTCGCCATGATTGAGCAAATTAACCGGGCCCTTGCCGACTTCTTTCAATCCAGCCTAAACATTGACCTCACCAACGACTTTCAGCGAAATCTGCTGTATTCTGTCTTCATCATTCTTTCGCTAGCGGTGGTGCGCTGGCTGGTTATTCGGCTCATCAACAAGCGGTACGCCGATAGCGCCCGCCTGCTGTACAACTGGCGCAAAACGGTGGAATATGCTTCAGTGGTGGTGGGTCTGTTTTTGGTGGGGCGGCTCTGGCTGGCAGGCATTGGCACGATTGTCACTTACCTGGGGCTGCTGTCGGCGGGCATTGCCATTGCCCTGCAAGATTTGATTGTGGCCCTGGCTGGCTGGATGTTTATTGTCTGGCGACGGCCGTTTGTCGTCGGCGACCGCGTAGAAATTGACGGCCAACTGGGCGACGTCATTGATATCCGGCTCTTCTCCTTTAGCATGCTTGAAATCGGCCGTCGT
>CBDUOF010000091.1:0-15293 GCA_965368765.1 uncultured Anaerolineae bacterium
AAAATTACCTTGACACACCTGCCGCCCAGTGCTATTATGCGCCCAATATGAAACAGCAACGATTTTTTAGCTTCTTCTTTTTTATGGACACCGTCGCCGCATTTGCGCCGAAGGCTCGTTTTGCTTGAGAAGAAGTAGTAAAAACGAACTGACTTGCAGAGACGCGGCCAACACCGCGTCTTTTTTTGTGTCTTTTGGCAAGAACCGTTAAACTTTTCGCTTGCACGAAAAACAGTCATTGAACTGGAAAGTCACCTAATTACAGAATATTCAATCAGGAAGTTAATTATGTTAGACCAACTGGAATCATTGTATAGCGCATCACTGGCGAAGCTGGCGGATGTGGACAGCACGGCCGTTCTCGAAACCTGGTATCGCGAAACATTGGGCCGCAAAGGCAGCATCTACCTGCTCACCCGCCAAGTGGGCCAGCTCAGCGCTGAGGAACGGCCGATCTTCGGTAAGCGGATCAACGTTGTTAAAAGCGAACTGGAAGCCGCCTACCAAAGCCGTCAGGCGGAGCTAAAAACGGCCGAACTCACGGACAAGATTGCCAGCTCAGCCATTGATGTGACCTTGCCCGGACGGCCGATAGCCACCGGAGGGCTGCACATTATCACCCAAACCCTGCGCGACATCTACCGCATCTTTGGCGACATGGGCTTCCAGATTTACCGTTCTCCCGACGTAGAGACGGACGCCTACAATTTTGAGCTGCTCAACTTTCCGCCCCATCATCCAGCACGAGAAATGCAAGATAGTTTCTATACCGAAAACCCGGACGTGATCCTGCGCACACACACTAGCGCCGGACAAATCCGCGCCATGCGCGAATATTATCCAGAACCGGTACGCGTTATCTTGCCAGGCATGTGCTACCGCAACGAGCAAATTACCACCCGCAGCAGTATTCAATTCACCCAGGTAGAGGGATTGGCTGTGGGCACCAATATCACCCTGGCCGACCTAAAAGGGACGCTCACCGAGTTTGCCCGTCGCCTCTTTGGCAGCAACCGAGAAACCCGCTTCCGCGCCAGCTACTTCCCTTTCACTGAACCCAGTGCAGAAATGGACGTGACCTGCTTTTTGTGCGATGCCAAAGGCTGCCAGGTGTGCAAATACACTGGCTGGCTGGAAATCTTAGGCAGCGGCATGGTACACCCAACCGTCTTGCGCAACGGTGGCTACGATCCTGAAGTTTACACTGGATTCGCCTTCGGTATGGGGCCAGAACGCATCGCCATGCTCAAATACGGCATTGATGATATTCGGCAGTTCTGGAACAACGATTTGCGGTTCTTGCAGCAATTTTAACGGCCGTTTACATGAGCAACACACCCACATTTCGCCTTGTACCGTACTCAAAAAGTGAAGCAAGGCGGCTGGCGCTGCTCCTTATCCTGTTCGTTCTTTTGAGCGGCTTTTACAGCTTTGTAACGCCGCTCGTTGAAGCACCTGATGAAAAGGCACATTTACAATTTATTAGCTGGTTAGCTCAGGAGAATTCCCTGCCCAATATTCAAACCGATCTGGCTAACGTCAGCCATGAAATTGGTCAGCCGCCGCTGTACTATGGCATGCTGGCCCCGATTCTGGCCCAGTTTGATCTGAGCGATCTGGACACAGTTGCCCCAGTCAACCGCAACTGGCAGACAGGTGCAGGAATCAACGCTCATTTCCACACTGAGGCCGAGCTCTTTCCTTATCAGGGAACTGCTTTGGCTGTGCATCTGCTTCGCCTGTTTTCGGTCATTTTGGGCAGCATCACCGTTGCCGCCACGTATGCGTTGGCCCGCATGGTTTCACCGCCTGTCGCCTTTACCGCCGCGCTGTTGGTTGCGCTCAACCCGCAATTCTTGTTCATGAGCGGTGTCATCAACAACGACAACCTGGTAACCGCGCTCAGCGCCCTGACACTCCTGCTGCTGCTAAAGCTCATACGCGATCCAGAACCGTCTCGTTGGCAATATTTGCTGCTTGGTTGCGTTTGGGGGTTGGCAATCTTGTCTAAGCTTACCGGGGTAGGACTGGGTGGTGTCATTGCGGTGGGTCTGATGATTTCTGCCTGGCGTCGCCAACAATGGCGGCCACTGCTTCTAGGGGGTGGCTTGGTTGGCACCGCAATGCTGGCAGTCTCCGGCTGGTGGTTCTGGCGCAATTGGGTTTTGTATGGCGATCCGCTGGCTTGGGACACGTTTTTACTGGCCAATGCCAATCTTTTACGCGCTGTGCCCATTAGCTGGGGTGAAGCGATTCGTGCTTCCTTGTTCTTCAGTAAATCTTTTTGGGCAACGTTTAATTATGGCGTGTTGGCCCCTAATTTATTTTACAGGTTCGTTAATGGGCTGATGTTGCTTGCTGCGGCCGGGTTTGTCCGTTGGCTTTGGCTGGAAAATCGACGCCAGTTCCGGCAAACTTATTTGCTCATTCCGCTGCTGGCCTGGCTGGGTTTGGTCTACGTCGCACTGCTGCGCTGGATGCGGCTGGTAGGGCAGACTGAGCAAGGTCGGCTGCTTTTTCCAGCCATTTTTAGCCTGGCACTTTTATTGGCCATCGGTCTTCACGCCTTCAACAAGCGCTGGATTCCGGTAACGGCCGTTACCATTTTAGGCGTTTGGGCCAGTATTCTGCCACTGTTCACAATACAAGAGGCATTTGCGGCCCCGCCGCAGCTGGCTGAGGATTTTGCTATGCCGTCGCCGCAAAAAGTGTTGTTTGGTGAGGAGATTGCGCTTGTAGGGTATGACATCATGCCAGCTGCAAATCCGGGCGAACCGTTTGAGGCAAAGTTGTTTTGGGAAGGTCAGCAAACGATGCAGGAAAATTATGTGGTGGCGCTGCGGTTGTTGGACCTGGACGGAAAGCTGATTGCTGGTCTGGATACAATTCCGTATGAGAATCGCTATCCCACGCCAAGCTGGGCGATAGGACGGCCGTTTCAAGATACCTACAGTCTGCTCATTCCTGAAACGGCCGACGCTGGGCTGGCAACGCTCTCGGTCACGCTGTACCCCTGGCGTCAGACAGAGGACCCTTTGCCTGTTTGGGTAGATGGCCAGTTGATTGGAGAAAGTGTGAATCTGACATCCATAAAAATAAGAAACACCGCGCCGAGCAAGCTTGAGCCGCAAAACAGCGTCCAACTCGATTTTGGGCAGCAGCTTCAGCTATTTGGCTATGACGCGCCTGCCCAGGTAACCGCTGAACCGTTTGAAGTAACCCTGTACTGGCAAGCAGTGGAACCGGATGGACAAGATTACACCATCTTCATGCATCTGGTTGACAGCCAGGGCAACGTTGTCGCTCAAGCGGATAGTCCACCGCAAAACGGCCGTTTTCCTACGTCAATCCTGGAATCCGGCGAACAAATAACGGATACGCACTTGTTTCACCTGCCTGAAGGCCTCGCAGGCGGAAGGTATCAAATTTTGATGGGTGTTTATCATCCAGAAACGGGTGTCCGATTGCCAGCGATAAATAATAATAACGAACAATTGATTGATGACACCTTACATTTACACACAGTAATCATCATTCCTTAGAAAGGACCCAATATTATGCTAGTACCACGCTCATGGCTTAAAGATTTTGTCACTATCGACCTCACAGAGGAGCAGGTAGACCGCCTGCTGACCAACGCAGGCTTAGAAGTAAAAACAGTTGAAAAGATCGGCATCCCCGGCGCGGATCTGGAATGGGATCGCGAACGCATCGTGCTGGCGCACCTGTGCAAAGTTGAGCAGCATCCCGATGCCGATCGGCTTGTATTGGCGACGGTAGATTACGGCAACGGCCGTTCCAAAACGGTTGTCACCGGGGCGCCCAATTTGTTCCAATATCTGGAGCAGGGGGATGTGAGCAGCTTACATATCTACTCGCCCCTCGCTTTGGAAGGCTCAACTTTGTACGATGGGCACAAAGACGGCCGTTCCCTCACCAAGCTCAAAGGGCGCGAACTGCGCGGCATCTACAACGACGCCATGCTCTGCTCTGAAAAAGAGCTGGGCATCAGCGAAGAGCATGAAGGGATCATCCTCATGCAAAAAGACGATTACTCGCCCGACTACCAGGCCGGTACACCGCTGCAAGACGTGTTGGGTGACGCCGTATTCGAGATTGACATCATCCCCAACATCGCCCGCTGTGCCTCCATGGTCGGTGTGGCTCGGGAATATGCGGCCCTCACCAACCAGCCCATCCGCTACCCGGATTATCAAGTGGTGATGGAAGGCGCATCGGTAAACGGCCGTATCGAACTCAGCACCGAAGAACCAGAACTCAACCCCCGTTTTGTGGGCTACATCATCGAAGGCGTGCAGCAAACCGCCAGTCCGTATTGGATGCAATATCGTTTGCGGCTGGCCGGTCAACGCGCCATCAACGTCGTTGTCGATATTTCCAACTACGTCATGCTAGAAATGGGCCAGCCCAACCATACCTTCGACTACGACTTCCTGCGCCAGCGTGCCGACCAATATAACCCTGGAGGCCCCATTCAAATCAACACGCGTCTGCCGCAGGCCGGCGAAACGCTCACCACGCTCGATGGCATCAGCCACAAATTGGAGCCTTACAGCATCCTTGTCACGGATCCGCTCGGAAACCTGAGCTTGGGCGGGGTCATGGGTGGTGCAGACAGCGAAATCAAACCAGAAACCAAAAACGTCTTCCTGGAAGCGGCGGCCTGGAACTTCATCAACATCCGCCGCACCAGCACCAAGCTGGGCATCCACAGCGACGCCGCCTTTCGCTTTAGCCGGGGGGTGCACCCCAGCCAGGCACTGCTAGGCGCCAATCGAGCTGCCGAGCTGCTGCGTCAGCTGGCGGGTGGCACCGTTGCCACTGGCGTTATCGATTACTATCCGCAGCCACCCGAACCCGTTACCGTGACGCTCAAGCTGGATTACGCGCGGCGGCTCAGTGGCTTAAACCTTGGCGGCGCAGAAATGGCCGAACTTCTGTCCCGTCTGGAATTCCAAACGGCCGTTTACGATTCTCATTTGGACGTCACTGCACCCGATCATCGCCTGGACATTGAAGGCCCTCATGACTTAGTCGAAGAGATTTGCCGCATTTATGGCTACGACAACATTCCCTCCACGGTGCTGGCCGATGTGCTGCCCCCGCAGCGCGGCAACGCCAAATTAGAGCAGGAAGAGCGAATCAAAGATACGCTGGTTCAGGCTGGCCTGCAGGAGCTCATCACGTTTCGGCTTACTTCCCAAGAGCAAGAAGCAAAGCTGTTGCCCAAAGGGAATGCCGCAGGCCCAGACGGCCGTCCGTACGTTACCCTCACGAATCCGCTCTCAGCAGAACGAGCCGCCATGCGACACAGCCTTCTGGCCTCGGTTTTAGATGTGGCTACGAGCAACAGCCGCTATCAAGAGCGGTTAGCCATCTTTGAAATCGGGCCGGTCTTTTTGGTTGATGAAGATGAGGTGCTGCCAAATGAACAAACCCGCCTGTCTGTGCTGCTTTCAGGGCTGCGCGCGGTTCACGGCTGGCAAAATGGCGGCACAGACCGCTTCGACTTCTTCGATCTGAAAGGCATTCTGGAACTGCTCTTTAACGAACTGCATGTAAACATCACGTATGAGTCGACAGAACATCCGACTTACCGCCCCGGGCGCACGGCCCGGCTGCTGCTTGGCGAGACCCAGGTTGGGGTAATGGGCGAACTGCATCCCCTGGTAGTTGAGCAGTTCGACCTGCAAATAGAAAAAGACCAGCCCGTGCTGGCCGCTGATATTGATCTAGAGGCACTCATTGCCAACATTCCTGGTCATTACCCTTACGATCCGATTTCGCCGTACCCAGCCGTCCATGAGGATATTGCGGTGGTGGTTGATGCGGGCGTAACGGCCGTTTCTGTCGAAGAAGTCATCCGCAGCTCTGGAGGCTATCTGCTCAAAGATGTGCAGCTCTTTGACGTATACCAGGGCGATCAAATTGGTACAGGCAGGAAAAGCCTTGCCTATCATCTCACGTTCCAGGCACCAGATAAAACGCTCAACGATAAAGTCGTGCAAAAAAGCCGCAAAAGAATCGTTGGCCAGCTAAAACACAGGCTAAATGCCCAGCTGCGCGAGTAATGTAAAAACAGTCCGGTGCAATTGCGCCGGGCTTTTTTTTCGCCGCTATTTTTCTTAACAAATAGTGTGATTATTGCCATCAAAATGACTGCTAAAAGTAATTGACATGTCAAATATTCAATGATATAGTTGATGCGTCAACAGTTGCGTTGTCAACTATATTCTTTTAACGGCTAGTAAGGTTCTAACGTGGCGGCATGAGCGAAAGAGAAGCGCTTTACAATCTCCTAAAACAAACCTTTATTTTACTTGATGATGGAGACCGTCAACTCTTTGGCGATTTCAATCTCACTGCCCCACGGTATTACGCATTACTCCACATTTCTGAAAAACCCGGCCTTTCTTCCAGCGAACTTAGCGATCGCCTCTTGTGTGACAAGAGCAACGTGACCCGCATTGTAAAAGGGCTGGAAAGCGCTGGCTATATTATCCGCAAACCGCATGAAACAGACGGCCGTACGCTGCGACTCTACTTGACCGAGCAAGGCAAAGCCATTTGCATCAAAGTAACGGCCGCCCACCAAGAGTACAACGACCTGCGCCTCAATTGCATCAGCGAAATATCCCAGGGCAATTTATTGGAAAACCTATCCTTGCTTAATGAATCCCTACAGCAAGAGCTGCTCAAGCCAGCCAACGGGCACCTTAATCAATAAATCTAGAAATAGCGCAGAAAGAAATGACTGTTACTATAATCACTAAAAATGCTTGAAAACTTTTGTTTTGAACAAGGAGGTGGTACGCTCCATCATAAGTAAGCATATCTAGAATTTCAGCATGAAAAACATTTCAATTTTAAACATAATTGAGGAGAGAGATGAACAATAAAAAATGGAACATTTTCGCAGTATTGTTTTTACTAGGGGCTCTGTTTTTGAGCGCCTGTGGTGGCAGCGAACCTGCCACTGAGGAAACGGTAGACGAACCAGCTACAACAGATACCACAGAAGAAGTTGAAGAAGTTATGGAAGAAGAGCCGACAGAAGAACCGGCCGTAGCTGAAGAAGAGCCAACAGAAGAACCAGCCGTAGCTGAAGAAGAACCAACAGAAGAACCAGCCGCAGAAGAGTTCGACGTTTCGATTACCGTTTGGGCCGATGACACCCGTACGCCCATCCTGCTCGACCTCGCCGAATCCTTCCAAGACGAATATGGCGTTGGCTTAATCGTCGAGCAAGTAGCCGACATCAACGATCAATTCCCCATTGCTGCCCCTGCTGGCGAAGGTCCAGATATTCTCATTTTGGCCCATGACCGCATCGGTGGCTTCTACGCCAGCGGTTTGCTCGCGCCAATTGATTTAGGTGATAAAGCCGACGATTTCTATCCGGTAGCTATTGACGCCTTCACCTACGAAGGACAGCTGGTTGGGATGCCTTACGCTGTTGAAAATCTGGCCTTTTTCTACAATACTGACATGATTGAGACACCCCCAACCACCTGGGATGAGCTGATCGCGATGGGAAGCGCCTTGGTTGACAGCGGTGACGCTACTTACGCCCTCGCTCTGACAGGGACTACCTATGATGCTTTCCCACTTCAAACAGCTTTCGGTGGCTACGTTTTTGGTGTTAACGATAGTGGTTACGACCCAAGCGACGTAGGCATTGACAGCCCTGGCATGATTGCAGCTGGCGACTTCGTTCAAGAGAATGTAGAAGCTGGTTACATCAGCAGCAGCACCGACTGGGATACAGCCCATCTGCAATTTGAAACCGGAGAAGTCCCCTTCTTGATGGCCGGCCCCTGGGCGTTGGATCGTCTGCGTGCCTCTGGCGTTCCGTATGCAATCACCGCATTCCCCGCCGCTGAGCAGGTCGGTCAATCCTTCCTGGGTGTGCAAGGATTTGCTGTGAATGCATTGAGCGAAAACGTGCTGCTGGCACAAACATTCCTGACCGAATTTGTCGCTACACAAGAAGTTATGCAAGAGTTAGCCGATGCGGGCAATCGTCCTTCTGCTTTTGTGGCTGTGACAAGTGATGATCCTGATATTGCTGCTTTTGGCGTAACGGGCGCCGATGCTGTACCTATGCCAGCCATCCCAGAAATGGGTTCTGTCTGGGGCAGCTGGGCCGATTCCTTCACCCTGATCATTAACGGTGAACAAACCGCTGAAGAAGCATTGACAAATGGGGCTGCTCAAATCCGCGACCTCATTGGTGGCTCGGCCGTAGGCATGGTTAACGTGCCTGGTTCCTGGCAGGCTGCTTCTGGCCTTTGCGAAGGCGATTGGGATCCAGCTTGCGCGGGTACGGCTTTAACCGACAACGGTGATGGCACCTACTCCGCTACGTTTGACGTACCAGCTGGCGAATACGAAGGCAAAGTGGCCCTGGATGGCGCCTGGACCGAGAATTACGGGGTTGATGGGGCTGCCGATGGCGACAACATCGCCTTCACGGTCGATGCCGACGGACCAGTCACCTTCACCTGGGATTCCGAAACCAAGCTTCTAACGATTGAAATGGGCGGATAATTCCGCGTTAAATTGAGGCTCAGAAACGGCCGTTTCTGAGCCTCAATCTTTTACTTCAAGCATACTCACCATCTAGAATTACAATAAAATTGAATTTAGGTAGAGGAGGTTTGCCTTATGGCAGTTCAAGCGCTCAAAAAGCCACAGCCACAACCACCGACCGGGCAGAGTGCAACACTGCTCAACGTTGTCCTACGACTCGTTTTGTTGTTAGCAATCGATGCCTTTGCCATTTGGTTTGCCGTGCGAGCCATTGGTGAAGGCTTTACGTCCCTGGGTGTTGTCGTCGCCATCATTGCTGCTGGCATTAATTATGTTGTTCTGGTGCGCGACATGTACCCCTTGCGCTGGATGCTGCTTGGGCTGGTAATGATGGCAATGTTCGCCATTTGGCCAATCTTGCTCACCATATTTGTAGCCTTTACCAATTATGGTGATGGCCACTTGCTGACCAAGCCACAATCGATTGAGCAAATCTCAAAGGAACGGTATCTGCCTGAAGGTGGTACAAGTTATTCCTGGACCGGCTACATCAACGATGATGGCGAATACGCCCTTTGGCTGCAAAATGCAGCGGGCGAAAGCTTTTTGGCTTATCCCGGCGTTGCCCTCATACCTGCCAGCGACGCTTCAGACGCCTCCGACTTTGACGAAAGCGGCATTCCCAATGAGATTGCGGGCTATTCACGCCTCAATGCCATCCGCATAGCGGCCGACAAAAACATTCCAGAAATTTTGTTTGGCACGGAATTGGATGGTGTCAAAATCCGCTCCGCCAGAGAAGCCGCCCAGCTGCAGCAAAAGTTTGAATACGACGAGGTCAAAGATGCGCTGATAGACCTGGAAACGGGCACTGAATACCTTCCAGTAGACGGCCGTTGGACAGCACGCAATGGGGCAGAACTTACCTCCGGCTATCGGGCCAACGTGGGGACAGAAAACTTTACCCGCTTCTTCCAAAGTTCGGCGCTTAGGGGGCCACTCACGCGCATTATCATTTGGAACTTTGCCTTTGCCTTTCTGAGCGTATTTTCGACGTTTGCGCTTGGCTTGGGCATTGCCTACATTTTTAACGACCGCACCATTCCCGGTCGGAAAATTATCCAATCATTTTTACTCATTCCCTACACCATCCCCAGCCTGATCACCATCCTTATCTGGAAGGGAATGTTTAATAATGAAGTAGGGGTGATCAATCGCACGCTAACGGATCTCTTCGGCATTGCCCCACAGTGGACCGTTGATCCGACGTTAGCCAAATTAGCCATTTTACTCGTCAACTTATGGCTGGGATATCCTTATTTCTTTTTGATTTGCAGCGGTGCCCTGCAAGCCATTCCCTCAGACTTATATGAAGCGGCCAAAGTGGATGGGGCCAATGCCTTCCAGAGCTTTTTCAAAATCACGCTTCCCTTGCTGCTGGTGGCCGTTGGGCCGCTGCTCGTGGCCTCTTTTACCTTTAATTTCAACAACTTCAACATTATTTTTCTGTTCATCGAAGGAGGCCCACCCATTGCCGGGTCACTCACCAGGGCGGGGCACACGGATATTTTAATCAGTTATGTGTACAACCTTGCCTTTGCCGCTGGACGTGGCAAAGAGTACGGCTTGGGCGCAGCGATTACCATCATCATTTTTGCAATTGTAGCGATAATTACGCTCTTTCAATTCCGCTACACAAAGATGTGGGAGGAGGTTGGCGAAGGTGTCTAATTTAACATTGAAGCAGCGCAGATATCTCTCTTATACAATACGCTGGGTGATTGCACTCATTTTGATTGCCTTTGCCATTTTCCCGGTTTTGTGGATCTTATCGACCTCGCTAAACCCATCCAATACGCTGGCAACGGCCAGCCTGATTCCCAAAAATATCGGTCTGGACAATTATCGCACGCTGTTTAACACACCAGAGACCCCGTTTGGCACCTGGATATGGAATTCGATAAAGATTTCCTCGATCACCACCATACTCTCTGTGACGATTACCACGTTGGCCGCGTATGCTTTTTCCCGCTTCCGGTTTAAGGGGCGTGAAACGATGCTCAAGGGAATTTTGTTGATTCAGGTCTTTCCCGGGCTGCTGGCAATGATCGCAATTTTTACCTTGGTCACGCAGTTTGAAGCGATTGTTCCTGCGATTGGCCTCAATACCCACGCAGGCTTGATCCTGGTCTATTTGGGCGGGGCGATGGGTGTCAATATTTGGCTGATGAAAGGTTTCTTTGACACGATTCCGCGGGCCATTGATGAAAGTGCGATGGTAGATGGGGCCACGCATTGGCAAACCTTTTCGCTGCTCTTGCTGCCGTTGATGCGGCCGATTCTCGTCGTTATCGCGATTTTGACCTTTATTGGCACGTACGGTGACTTTATTCTGGCCCGTATTTTGTTAAAGAGTACTGACCAATACCCCCTGATGGTGGGGCTGTTCATTTTTACCAGTGGCCAGTTTTCCCAGAAGTGGGGTCCGTTTGCGGCAGGCGCGTTGCTGGGTGCCTTACCGATCATGATCATTTACCTTTTGTTGCAGGATCAGATCGTGGGTGGGCTTACGCAAGGGGCAGTTAAAGGATAGTTGTTCGTTAATTGTGACTGGTACATTGATATTTTTTAAACAACAACGGCCGTTCCCGTACTTCCTCCTCCTTATCTTCTCTTTGCTGGGGGGGGCAGGAACGGCCGTTTCCCAGGAACCCTCCCCCTTCTTTGTGAACGTCAGCCAGACCGCAGGCATTGTTGACAATCGCGTCGGGGACGAAAAAGTCATTGGCCAGGCGTGGGGGGATTACGACAATGACGGTTTCCCCGATTTGTACGTGACGGATCACAACGGCCGTAACACCCTCTATCACAACAACGGCGATGGCACCTTCACCGTGCCGGATCTGGCGGACAAAGTGGCTTTACCCCAGAGCTACAGCGGTGGGGCCAGCTTTGTCGATTACAACAACGATGGCTGGCGCGACCTGTATGTGCTGAACTGGGGACAAAACGTGCTCTATCGCAATGTTGCTGGCGTCATGTTTGTCGATGTTACCCAGCATGCAGGTGTAGGAGACGAGAGCAACGGCAAAACGGCCGCCTGGGGCGACTTTGATCAGGATGGCCATGTTGATCTGTACGTGGCCAACTGGTCTTGCTATCCCAATTGTGGCCGCCCGATGACGGGCGAGCGCGATCGACTCTATCACAATAATGGGGACGGCACCTTCACCGACATCAGCCAGGCACTCAGCAGCAAAATAATGGGGTCTGGCTTTGTCGCTTCCTTTACCGATTACGACAACGACGGCGATTTAGACATCTATCTGGTGAATGATGAATTCATCAATCCGGTGGGCAACGGCCTCTGGCGTAACGACGGACCCGGCTGCGACGGCTGGTGCTTCAGCGACGTGTCCCAAGCGTCGGGCGCAGATACCCGCGTGATGGGCATGGGGTTAGCCACGGCCGACTATGACAATGACGGCGACCAGGATTTCTACTTTTCCAACGCCGGACCGATGACGCTGCTGCAAAATCAAGGAGATGGTACGTTTAGCAACACAGCTGCGCTGGCTGGCGTTGAAACGCCCAACAGCATTGGCTGGGGCTCAATCTTTTTCGATTACGACAACGACGGCTGGCAAGATTTGTATCTCGCCGTGTCTGACGCAGCCAGCGATGACGGGAAGCCCAACAATCCGCTGTTCCACAACAACCGGGATGGCACTTTTGCCGATGTATCGGCCGTAAGCGGGGTCAATGACCCGGGCTCAACGCTGGGCGTTGCCTATGCCGACTATGATCGGGACGGCCGTCTTGACCTCCTCGTAGGCAATACAGATACGGGCTATGCGCTTTACCGCAACCAAACGGCCGTTGGCAACTGGCTGGCGCTCGATTTGGCCGGGGGCGGGCCAATTAACCAGGATGCCATTGGCAGCCGCGTCTTTGTAACCACCGCCGACGGACAAACGCGGATGCAGGAAGTCATTTGTGGCTCCAGCCTGGGGGCTGGCAACGAGCTGTCGCTCCATTTTGGCCTGGGCAGCAATACGGAAATCAGCAAACTAACCGTCGTTTGGCCAGACGGGAAGCGTCAGGTTTTTGAGGATGTGCCAGGCAACCGGCGCCTGCAATTAGGTTACCCGGTGGATGAAACGGCCGTTGCCCAACAAACTCTTGCACTTTACGGCGAACCAGCCGCCTTGCCAACCATGACGATAGCGGGGGCAATTGCCCTGTTACTCCTGCTGCCCATTGCTGCCTGGCTGATCCTGCGCTACCGCTACAAACAACTCGACCAATTAGCTGGATAACTCTACCGACCCATTACCTGATTACTGCTTAGGAACGCCCATGAACCGACGACTTATCTTCCCCCTTTTCTTCACCCTGTTCGTTCTTGTTGCTTGTGAAGACACAAGCCCAATCGGAGAGGAAACAGCCACGCCAGCACAATCCCAAACGGCCGTTGCCACGCCTGCCCCTGCCACCAGCACGCCTTCACCCCCACCTACTGCCACACCAGACCCCTTCATCACAGGAACCAATGGCTTTCCCTGGTGGAACGATACGGTCTTCTATGAAGTTTTTGTCCGAAGCTTTTACGACAGCGATGGGGACGGCATTGGCGATCTGAACGGCCTCATTGAAAAGCTCGATTATCTCAATGATGGGGATCCGACAACCAGCGACGATCTCGGCGTCACCGGCATCTGGCTCATGCCAATCATGGTCTCCCCCAGCTATCACGGCTACGATGTCGTTGACTATTTTCAGGTTGATCCCGATTACGGCACGAACGAGGATTTTCAGCGGCTCATGACCGAAGCCCACGCCCGGGGCATTCACGTTATCGTCGATCTGGTTATGAACCACACCTCCTCGCAGCATCCCTGGTTCATCGAGTCAAAAAATCCCGAGTCGGAGCGGCGCGACTGGTATTTGTGGGCAGATGAAAATCCCAATTTCCGGGGACCAGATGGGCAAGTCGTGTGGCACTCTGACCCCAGCGGCTACTATTATGGCGTCTTTTGGGGCGGCATGCCCGATCTGAATTACGAAAACCCCAATGTCACGTTTGCCATGTTTGAGGCTGCCAAGTTTTGGCTGGACGACATGAACGTTGATGGCTTCCGGCTGGACGCCATCAAGCATATGATTGAAGAAGGCGAAGGGCAGCAAAACACCCGCAGCACGCATGAATGGCTGCAAGAATTTCACACCTTCTACAAGGCGGTAAACCCCACCGCCCTGGCCGTTGGTGAAGCATGGACCGGCACCCAACAGGTGGTGGATTACACCGGAGATGAAGTGGATATCGCCTTTCAGTTTGATTTGGCGCTGGATGTCATCAACAGTGCCGGGGCGGGTCTGGCGCCCATCTTCAGCAAGACTCAGGAAATCGTTTACGAGGCCTTCCCGGCCAACCAATATGCGACTTTCATTGCCAACCACGACCAGAACCGGGTCATGTCCCAGCTTCGGGGCGATGAAGCCCAGGCACGCGTAGCCGCCGCCCTCTTGCTGACGGGGACGGGCGTGCCTTTTGTCTACTACGGCGAAGAAATCGGCATGAGTGGCATCAAGCCAGATGAGGATATTCGGCTGCCCATGCAGTGGGCCAGCAACAGTCCTTCTGTTGGCTTTACCGAGGGCACGCCGTGGCGACCCGCTGCTGATGATTTTCCTGTACGCAGCGTGGCGCGACAGACCGATGACCCGGAGTCACTGCTCAGCCTTTATCGCGACCTGATTCATTTGCGCAACAACCATGAGGCACTGCGCGTGGGCGACTGGATGCTGGTAGAGGCCAATTCGGCCAGGCTTTACACCTTTTTACGTCATACTGAGAACGAAACTGTTTTGGTGGTGATTAACCTGAATCGCAACCCGGTTGCTGCCGAGGGTTACAGTTTGGCATTGGCAGAGGGACCGCTGGCGGGACCGGTTACGGCCGTTTCCCTCTACGGCAGCGCGCTTACTGGATCACCTGAAATAGATCAGTCGGGTGGGTTCACAAACTACCAGCCCTTCAATGAAATCCCGCCTCAATCGACCCACATCATCCAACTTGTTCCCGATTCGTAAAGCGATTTGATGCAGAGGGCGCAGTGAAAACGATTGCACACGGCACTCTCCAAGCTTCCAGCAGCAGGTAAAAAACGCAGCACGACATCCCAAACCAAAAGGCGAACGCTATGGACGACTTTGTATTTGGCTCACTTTCTACCATTGACAAACGACTGAAACATTTCCAGGAGTGGCGGCAGGGCATAAAGCACCACAGCCTGATTGAACCGCGCGCCCCTCAGGCCCACGACGCCCCGCTGCTGACGGTGCTTGCAGGATTGCCCCAGCTGATCGAAAAAATTGAATGTCTGGTGACGCTGCCCGAAACGGCCGTTTACACCTTCAATCGTGCCAAAACGGAATGGGATCTGTTCAACTGGCAATATTTGCAGTATTGGCAGCTCACCCTGCCGCCCCAGCCAGACGGCACCATCGTCCGGTATCGCATCAAAGCCACGCCCGCCGACGGCACTGAGCCGATTTGGGCCAACGATGGCGAACAGTTTTCTTACTACGTCGGTTCCAATGCGCCGCCTGCCTGGAGCCAGGAAGCGATTGTGTACCAGGTTTTCCCAGATCGTTTTTACCCGGGAGACGGCCGTTCCTGGAGCGCCACCCAAAGCCTCAACGACATCTACGGCGGCACCCTGCGCGGCATTATCCAA
>CBDUOF010000092.1:0-15281 GCA_965368765.1 uncultured Anaerolineae bacterium
AAGTCGCCGCCGTCGATGTAGGTCATCACCAGATAATGATGGCCTTCTATTTCCGCAGTGGCCAGCAGCTTGACGATGTGGGGATGGTCAAGCTGGCGCAGCGTGTCGCCTTCACGGTGAAATCGTTCTAACAATTCGGGATACTGTTCCAAAGCAGCCGTATCCAACATCTTAATCGCCACAGGGGAGCCGGTCTGCTGATCAACACCCTTATAAACGATGCCCATAGCACCACGACCAATCTCTTCTCCCAGCATAAAGCGGCCGGCCAAAAGATCGGGGTCAACTAACTGCAGCGTACTGCGCTCAATTTGGCGTGCCAGGGCGACGGTTTCGTCGGCTAACGGTGCCCCTAACTCCTCAGCCAGTACTGCTTCGCAGCGATCTACCTGGGCCAGCGCCGCGCTGCGATCTCCCGCCAGCGCCAGGGCACGCATCAGCTGCCGGTGAGCTGATTCGCGCCAAGGTTCAAGCGCCAGCTGGCGTCGGGCCGCATCCTGCGCAGTGGCAAAATCTGCCTGAGCCATTTGTCGCTCGGCAAGATCATCCAGGGCAGTCAGGGCCAGGCGATGCAGTCGCTCTCGTTCCTGACGCAGCCAGGCTTCAAATTCCAGGCTGTCGCAGGTGAAGCTGGAAAGAATCTCACCAGCATAGCGAGAAACGGCCGCTGCCAAATTTCCCTGGGCCAACTCCTGCACAAATAGTTTGGCATCAACCGTGCAATCGCTGGCCAGGTTCCACTGGATCGTTTGGCGGGTAACAATAAGAAAAGGATGGGGCAATTCATCGCTGTCGTTGAGCAGCTGGCGCAGCTGGTAGAGGGTTTGGCGCAGATTCTTTTTGGCGGTGTTGTCCGGCACATCGGGCCAGAAGAGGGTAGCAAGTGAGTCGCGGGTAAACGGCCGTTCCGCCTGCAAAATCAAATAAGCAAACAGCCCTTGCGTATTCACAGAGCGGAAGGTGGTGATGGGGAGATCGTCCAACCTTGCTTGAAAGGTACCAAATAACAACACTTCTAACCGGGACATGCGCCATTTTACGCAAAGCGGCCGTTTTTGGCGACAAATCACTGGAGAAAAAGATGATTATTACAAACGCGTGAACGAAGCAAACGTGGCAATGCGGATTCGTTCCGTTCGCCACGCTTACCGGCTTATCACCAGCTTTAATTTCTGCTGACGATCTGCTGACGATGTTGGGCTAAAGTGACGGACATAGACGTACTGTACTGGTAGTTGGCTCATCCGCTAATCGCTATTGAATTGGCGGATGAGCAACAAGGAGTAGCCTGATGACTCAATTAACAAATGCTTTCGCCCTTGATAATCAGCAGAAAGATGTGGTTGTGCTAACACAGGCAGCCCCCGCGCTGCACAGCTGGCTTCTGTTCATCTTCAGCCTGTTCAGCATGACATTCACCTATCTCACGTACCGCCAGGGCAAAACGGAGCAGCCCATCTCACCTGGTCTACGCCCCTCAAAACTGAACACGCCATTGCAAGTTGAACTACACGAAGCGTTAGACACCTACTTCAGCGAGCAAGAGCTGCGCGAACTCTGCTTCGAGCTGGGAATTGATTATGAAGATTTGCCGTTCTCTGGTCAGGGCAACAAAGCCCGCGAACTGGTTGCCGTGTGCGCCCGGCTGTCTCGCTTGCACACGCTGCAAAAAGAGATCGCGCGAAAACGGCCGTCTCTCTTCACGGTCAGCCAACATCGGGTCTACACAACCCCACAGCAAACGGGACCGATCGCTTAAGCCATGAAAATCAGCAAAAGCTTCGTTCATTTTTTTATCCGATAACTGTTTCTTTATATCGTATTTTTGGAGGATTCTCATGATTCGTACCGTAAAAAATCAACTCAAATCGAAATGGCACCAATGGCTCAAAGGCAATATCGCCAAAGGGTTGACCCGCGTTTATGGCCAGACCAACGGGACGTTACCTACCATCGACCTCAATGGAAAACAGCAGCCAAAGTTCATCATTTTCTCTGACCAACACCGGGGAGCGCGCAATGGCGCCGATGATTTCCAGCGATCTGAACGCGCGTACAATGCGGCGCTGGCCTACTATTATGAAATGGGCTACACCCTCATTGCTTTAGGGGATGTGGAGGAGTTGTGGGAGGAACGGCTGGCGCCAGTGCTTGAGAAATACGAGCATGCTCTGTCGCTAGAGGTTAAGTTTCATCAAGACGGCCGTTACGCACGGGTCTTTGGTAACCATGATGACATCTGGCAAAGTGCCAGAAAAGTTGATAAATATTTGCAGCCGGCCTTCGGCAAAACGCCCCTCACCGTTTATGAAGGCCTGACGATTCCGGTGCAAATGGGCGACCAAGCGATGGGCGAGTTTTTCCTCACCCATGGGCATCAGGGATCGCTGGAAAGCGACTACCTGACACAGTTTTCCCGCTTTTGGGTACGAAATCTGTGGCGACCGCTGCAGCGATTAACAAAAGTGCGGCTTAACACGCCAGCATCTGATTGGAAGTTACGCAACATGACCAATATTGCCATGCACGATTGGGCCAAAAAGCAGGATGATTTGGTGCTCATCACAGGTCACACCCACTACCCGGTCTTTAAGTCGCAAACGCATGAAGATCAGCTGCGGAAGAAGATAACGTCCGTAACCGAAGACAGCAGCCTGACAACCTCGCAAAAAAGGGTCCAGATCGCTGACCTGGCAGCCAAGCTGGAATGGGTGCGTGCCACCCAGGGTGAAAGCCGCATTGGCAAAGATCAAGAGCGGTTACCACCCTGCTACTTCAATTCTGGCTGCTGCAGCTATGCAGATGGCGATATTACCGGCCTGGAAATAGCCGATGGCGAGATTCGGTTGGTGCGCTGGCCTGGGGATATGGGTGAAGCGCACAGCAAAACGTTGGCAACCGCAGACCTGGAAGAACTGTTTCCCATGTTGCTAGTATCGGCCCAAGCCAATGTGCCAATGAATGAGAGAGACCTGCAAGCCGTGCCAGCTGACGGTTAAGTGACCCGCTAGCCCCTTTTCCTAATAACACAACCTTAATTGAACAGAGCACCGCTTGAGGCGGTGCTCTTTTGTGCTGTCTGGCGCCTGCTGACGATCTGCTGACGCTACCGGGAACTTGCGCTGACGAACTGAAGACGGCCGTTCGCTATTCTGCATGTGTCTTAAGCAAAGGGACACCGGCCGGAACACCCAATGCACCACAACTTGTATTCAATCAGTCAGTTCGTAAAGGGGAATTAAAAATGTTTAGTATCGCAATCTCGGGTGTTCTATTTTTAGCGCAAGCCATTCCGTTCATCAAACCTCTCATCGAGTTCACGCTCACATGCAGCGGTGGCAGCCATTGTGGCGGTTAAACCAAATTGATTCAAATGAGGTGTGGATTTTCATCCACACCTTTTTTTTTGCTTGAATCAGCCAATTTCGCGATGGTCTGGCGAATTTCCTGCGCATGAAAACTATCTCCAACTTGCTCCATGATTGCCAAAGCGTGCTGATAATGATCGATGGCTTCCTGGAAACGGCCGTCTTCTCCCGCAATATCGCCTAAGAGCTGCAAACACCTGCTGACCCTCCGTCGATTCCCAATCCGACGACTTCTTTCCAAGCCTAGTCCAGTAAAGTGAATTGCTTCGTCTATCCACCCAGCCTGATTGGCATTCCACGCCAAATTATACTCCAGCAAAGCGCGATTATTTTGATCGCCGGCCACTTCGGCCAGGGTCAACGCTTGAAGGAGAAATTGCTTCGCCTCCTCAAAATCACCGTTTGTCGTGGCCAGGATGCTTAAATTGTTTAAGGTCGAAGTTTGCGCTTGCTGATCATTATTTGCCTGACTGATCTGCAAGGCTTCTTCCAACACAAGTTTTGCCTGGTCGAAGCGGGATAGATTGCGCGCCACTGCGCCAATGCTGTTGAGCGTAAACCCCTTCCAGCGCAGGTTGCCAAGCACCTGCCAAATGCCCAATGCCTCTTCCAGATAAGCCAATGACCGCGCATGTTCACCTTTCATATTTTGCACTATACCCAGATGAAAAGTAGCAATGCCAATTAATGAGTTCGCCTCAATTTTCCGCGCAGCTACCAGCGCAGGGTTTAACTTGCTTTCCGCCCGGGCCAGCTCACTTTTGCGCCAGAGGGCCTCACCCCAGGTGATGTGCAAACGAGCCACGGTCCAATCATCTTTTGTTAAAGGTAGGGCCCTTTCAATCGTTTCAATCGCTTGTAAATACTCGGCAAGGCGAACGTGCATCGCGGCCTGCTGGGCAAGCAGTTTTGCCCGCACATCTACTTGCTCGGCTGCCTGCAAGCTTTCTGCTGCAGTGCCAAAAAGCCGCAGCCCTTCCCGATACAAGCCCCGAATTTGAAAGAAGTCTGAGAGTGGCCCCAGGGCGCGCGTCAACTGATCCAGGTCATTGCGGGCAACGGCCGTTCGCCAAGCCCCTCGCACATTTTCTATCGCCCTGGCAATCCGCTGCACGGCAACGTGCGGCATCTCCCCATTCAGTGCATCGGCTAGCCCAGCCACTGCCTGCAAATAATATTGGCTATGCCGCACAATGGCTTCATCGTGGATTGAAAACGCAACCAGCTTCTCTACGGCAAACTGGCGCAGCAGCGCATGAAAAACAAAGCGATCCCCCTCAACCTGCAACAGTGATTTTTCCTGTAGCGCTTCCAATTGCTGCAGCGTCACGTCAGTGACGGCCGCTGCCGACGGTATGCTGAACGGCCCCAAAAAGACCGACAATCCCGCCAGCTGCGCCTGCTCTGCCGGAGCAAGCATGGCCCAGGAGCTCTCGAACACGGCCCGCATGGAGCGATGACGCGGTGGAATGTCGCGCCGCTCGATGGCCAGCGAGTCAATGGAGTGCTGGACTGCGTCGATTAGCTGAGGCAGCGTTTGTTGGCGCAGGACGGCAGCTCCCAGTTCCAGCGCCCGCGGCAATCCCGACCGCAGACGGCACACCGCGACAATCTGCGCCTGGTTCTCTGCATCCAGTTGAAAACGGCCGTTCGCTCGCTGCGCCCGATCGACAAAGAGCTGCACGGCAGGATACGTGGTGTCATCCTGGGGAACGGCCGTTGTGTTCAGGAACGGATCGGCAATGGGCGGCAAAGGCAGCTTCTCCAGCGGGAAAACCCACTCTGCCTGGAAATTCAGCGGCTCTCGCGAGGTACAAATAACACATAGCTTCGGCGCATGATGCAGCAAATCCAGCACCAGATCTGCCCCATCCAGCAGATGTTCAAAGTTATCTAGCACCAGCAGAAGCTGCTTCTCCTGCAAAAAGGATTGTAACTGTTGACGTGATGTCTGCGGCCCCGCAAGCGGGTGATCCAGAGCCTGAGAGATTGCCATCGCGATACTGTTTTGAAGATTTTCAGCCTGGGTGCGACTTTTTGCAGTTGCTGTCCCGTTTGCCAATCCTTCGCCAGAATCATTTGTGATACCTGTGAGCGGCACAAACCAAACCCCATCCAAGAAATGGTCGCGTAGCTGCCAGGCCACCTCCAGCGCCATTCGCGATTTGCCAATTCCCCCTTCCCCCACCAGCGTCACCAGCCGATGATCCCCGTTTGAAACGTGGGTCCGCACCGAAGCCAAATCGCTCTCGCGGCCAAAATAGGGCGTGACGGGCGCAATAAGGTTGTGTCGCGGTCGCCGCTGCAGCTCAATCTGCGTGCCGGCAGCAATCTGTTCGGCCAGGGCGATGGTCTCTGGTTCCGGTTCTACGGCTAACTCCTCCCACAAGATGTCGCGGCATGTTTCGAACTGGGTAAGCGCCGCTTGCCTATCTCCGATTAACGCCATTGCCTGCATCAACTGCCGGTGCGCCAGTTCGCGCCACGGTTCCAGCGTCAACTGCCGCTGAGCCATCGCCTTGGCCTCGACAACGTTGCCGCTGCTCAGCAGCCAGTCACCGCGCTGGTAAAGGCCATCAAGCGCCAGACCATGAAGGCGCTGTCGCTCACGTCGCAGCCAATCTTCAAATTCCAGACTGTCACAGGTGAAGCCGGGCAGGAGTTCTCCACCATAAATTCCGTTGGGATGGCCAACGGCCGTTACCAGATCTCCCTGCTGAAATGTCTTCAGAAAATCGATCACATCACATTGGAAATTGCTTGCCGGGTTAAACTGGACGGCTTGACGCGTGACGATGAGAAACGGCGGTTGGCCAGGCGCGCTGCGTTCCAGCAGCTTACGAAGTTGATACAGCGTCTGCCGAAAGTTTGTGCGGGCAACGCTATCTGGCTCATCGGGCCAAAAAAGGGTCGCCAACACATCGCGGGCGATGGCTCGACCCGGGTGCAGCACCAGGTACACCAACAATCCCTGTACATTGGCCGAGCGAAAACGGGTGATTGGCTTATCACCTAGATTTACTTGAAATGTGCCTAGAAAGGAGAGGGTGAGCCGCACCATATTAGATTATAGGACGCTAGTCCGTTTTTGGTCAAAAAGCTGTTCACGATCTGCTGACGGCCGTGTCGTATGCTCTGCCCATCTTATTCACAGCCAAATCCTCAAAAGGAGAGCACCCATGAACCAAATGCCCTTACCACACGTCGCTCAACTGCCGCTGCCAGTCCCGGCTGCCTAATTCGCGCCAGCCCCAGAGGGAGGGTGGCCTGTCGCCACTGTTTGTGGCGACAGGCCATTTCCATGTCAATCCATAGTGTAAACTTTGAAGTTCACTTAATTCTACAGATGAGGAGAGGAAAACGTAAAAGGGCGGACCCAATGAGTTACTATCGCGTTGTAACCGTTTACCATTTGCCAGAACGACGCAGTGAGGGCATCGAAAAATTAAAGTCGTTAAGCAAGCTGCTCAACCAATTTGGAGCCACCACTGAAATATTAACCAATTACGCTGGTGAACACTTTCGGATACATGCGGTATCCCAATTTGAGACATTGACCCAGTTTGAATCGCTCAATGTGTGGGCATTAAACAACCCAGAGTACCAATCGTGGCTGCAATCTGTTCAGGATTTGTTCGATTGGAATCGCACAGAAACCAATTTATACCAGGTCGTTGGCTGAATAGATCAGGGAAACGGCCGTTTCCTGCCATTTACCAATCCTTCACAAAACCATTCCGCAAAATTGTCCACTGCCTCGTTCAATCAACCAGGAGGCAACCATGAATAAGCAAACTCGCATTCTTTCAATTGATGGCGGCGGCATTCGCGGCTTGATTCCGGCGCGAATCCTCGTCAGCCTGGAACGCAAACTGCAGCACGCCAGCGGTCGGCCAGAGGCACGCATTGCCGACTATTTTGATTTGGTGGCAGGAACCAGCACCGGCGGTCTCATTACCTGCCTGCTGCTCACCCCTGGAGTCGATGGGCACACGCCCGCTTTCTCTGCTCAGGAAATAGTCGATTTGTATCTGGACCACGGCGCGGAAATTTTCAGCGCCTCGCTTGGCACACGCCTCCGCTCTTTGGGGGGACTCCGCGATGAACGGTACGATGCCCAGGGGTTGGAAGCGTTGATCGATGCGCGCGTGGGCCCACTGCGGCTTAGCCAACTAATCAGGCCATGCCTGATCACGGCCTATGACGTGACCCGGCGTCGCACCAAATTTTTCACCCAGCATGATGCCGGCGCAGAAGATAAGGATTACTCGATAAACGTTGTAGCCCGCGCCACGTCGGCAGCCCCTACCTATTTCGAGGCAATGCCAGGTGACAACAGCCCAACGCCCTACGCCTATATCGATGGCGGCCTATTTGCCAACAATCCGACCATGTGTGCCTATGTGGAAGCGTATCGCAAGCTGGCTGGCAAGCCAACGGCCGAAAACATGACCATCCTTTCATTGGGCACAGGCCAGATCAAAAAATCATATGCTTACCACGATGTAAAAGATTGGGGCATGGTGCAATGGATACGGCCGTTGATCGACATTATGATGGCTGGTGTTTCTGAAACGGTAGATTATCAGATGCAGCAGCTGTTTGCCGCCCACGAGCGCAGCGAAAATTACCTGCGGCTCCAGCCCGTCATTCCGTTTACTGATCCAGCGCTGGCCGAATTGGACAATGTTACGCCCGAAAACATGGAACGCTTGCTGGCGCTGGGTGTTCAGCTGGCAGATAAATACGAAACCCAGCTCGATGCCCTGGTTGAAAGTCTGCTACCTGTCAAGGAATTGGAACCTGCCTAAACGGTAGGTCTAATTACCTGTGGCAATTACCTTGATTTCAATTTATCCTATAGGTTGATGAAAGCATTCTCAAAGTTAGCCCGACTTATGCCGCATGCAGTTCTGCCAAGTACGATAGCCTCTAAGGCTGTGGCGCGTCCACAGAGCGTGCCAGCAATTGAATTAAGCGATCCCGACGATTCTGCCCGACGGAAAAAACTGCTGACGGTTATCTCCTGGGGAATGGGACTTATGGGGCTGCAATTTGCGCTTATGTTTTCAATATTTCAGAAAACAATGAGCCTACAAATTGTGAGTACGGCCGTTCCCAGCCTGCTCATCATGCTAAATCCGACCCTGATGCGACGGGGGGCCTCCCTCAAGCTGGCTGGCTCATTACTTTTGGCAGAGTTATTCATCGCCCTCACCCTGGTTGCTACTTCAACCGGTGGCTTTAATGCGCCGGTTCTCATCTGGTTTTTGGTAATCCCACTCATTGCAATCTTCTTATTTGGCACCCACAGCAGCATCTTTTGGACCGTCCTGGTTAGCATCGCCTATATCACCTTTTATGGATTGGATTTCCGTGGCTTAGCCACAGAAGGAGCGCTGCCTGAGGCGACGCAGAACCTATTTTGGCTACTGGCTTTTATGACGGTACTTGGCTTCTTGTTACTGCTGGGTTGGTATTATGAAACGTCCCGGCAGCGGTCGCTAAACATGGTCAAACAATCATTAGAGGAGATGAAAGCTCTTAATGAAGCCCTGCGCGAAGCGCGTGATGAAGCTGAAAAAGCGACCAAAGCGAAGAGTGAATTTCTGGCCAACATGAGCCATGAAATTCGGACCCCCCTCAATGGGGTCATTGGCATGACAAGCCTATTGTTTGATACCACCCAGACCCAGGAGCAGCAAGAGTTCACCAACACCATTCGCAGCAGCGGCGATGCGCTGTTAACCATCATCAATGACATTTTGGATTTTTCCAAAGTGGAAGCGGGCAAAATGGAATTGGAAGAGCAGCCATTTTCATTACAGGACTGTGTAGAGGACGTCATCGATCTGCTTGCACCCAAAGCGTTGGAAAAAGAACTCGAATTATTCTACCTGTTTCAGCCTGCTGTTCCCCTGGCCGTTCGTGGCGATGTGACCCGCCTGCGGCAAATCCTGCTCAATTTAATGAGCAACGCTGTTAAGTTCACAGAGCAAGGCGAGATTCTGGTGGGTGTCGATAGCCAACTGGTGGATAACGGCCGTTTCAAAATTCACTTCTCGGTTAAAGATACCGGCATTGGCATTCCCCCGGAAAAGATGCAGCGCCTATTTAAATCGTTCAGCCAGGTTGATTCTTCGACCACGCGAAAGTATGGCGGAACGGGCCTGGGCTTAACCATTAGCAAAATGCTGGTTGAGCTGATGGGCGGACGCATGTGGGTTGAAAGCAAAGCCAATGAAGGTTCAACCTTTCATTTCAATATCGAGGTCGAACAGGCCAACCTGGAAGAAACAAATCGGCCGCCTGAAATTTCATCCCAGCTTGATGGCAAACGAATCCTCATTGTGGACGACAATGAAACCAATCGCTTCATCCTGTCCAAGCAAACGGAATCGTGGGGCATGCTGCCAGTAACGGCCGTTTCTGGCCTGGACGCCCTGACACGTCTCAAGCAAGGTGTGGCATTTGATCTGGCGATCCTGGATTTTCAGATGCCAGAAATGGATGGCTTAACGCTGGCGAACAAGATCCGCGACCATTTTCCCGCCAATGACATGCCGTTAGTGATGCTGACGTCTTTGGGTGCCAATTTTCACGATGGCCGCAAGCAAATCTTCGACGCCTGTCTTTCCAAACCAGTAAAACCGAACCAACTGTATCAGACGCTGGCTACCGTCCTGGAATACCCGGAGCGGTCAAATATGCGCCCCACCAAAACCAAAGTTTCTGGCAGTACCGACTTCGACAATACATTAGGCCAGACGCACCCGCTCCGTATCCTCGTTGCCGAAGACAATCTCATCAATCAAAAAGTGGCCCTGCGCATGTTGGAGCGCATGGGATATCGCGCAGATATTGCTGCAAATGGGCTGGAAGCAGTGGCTGCCCTACACCGACAGCCCTATGATCTCATTTTCATGGATGTGCAAATGCCGGAAATGGACGGGGTGGAAGCCACAATTCAAATCAAACAAGAGTGGCCCACGGCACAGCATCCCACCATTGTGGCCATGACCGCAAATGCTCTCGACGGCGAGCGTGAAAAGTATTTAGCCATCGGCATGGATGACTATATTAGCAAGCCGGTGCGCCCTCTAGAATTGGCCGCCGTCTTAAAAAAGTATTGCGTCAAATTACCAGAAGCAGTCTAAAGCAAATCACAGAAAGCTCTTTAAAAAACGAAGCGCAATTTCTCGGTGATTTGCTCAAGTAATAACCAATTTCCCGCTCATTCTTATTCAAGAGGCTTTTTGGTTTTTATAAAAAACCCTTTTCAGCCAATAAAACAAGCATAAATCCGAACAGAACGGGCCAACGCAAAGGTTTGGCCCGTTCTGTTACTTTTAGGCAACCTCGCTTTGCTAAACTCTGCAGACGTATTAGGCCCTACACCTACCAGCAGTGGCTCCTGGGAAGAGGAGCAGCAGTGACCGAGAGAAATTTATGCACGTGAATATTGGTGCTTTGTTACCACGGCATGCAACCTATCGTCCCAATCACACGGCCGTTCGCTTCCAGAACGAGCACGTCACCTACCGTCAGCTAAACAAACAAGTCAACCGAATTGCCAACGCATTGGTGCAGTTAGGGCTGCAAAAAGGGGATAAATTGGCCACCATTTTACCCAACTGTCTGGAACAGCTGGAACTGTTTTGGGCGGTGGCCAAACTGGGCGTTGTCGTTGTCCCCCTTAGCCCCATGCTGCGCGGCAGCGGCCTCAGTCGCCTGCTCAACGATTCCGATAGCGTGTGCGTCGTCACCAATGCAGATTTTGTGCCGGAACTGGACAAAATTCGCGGCAGTCTGGCCAATTTCCCCCTGGATAGATTCATTCTCATCGACAGCAACCAAGATGGCTATCAGAATTACCATGCGTTAACGGCCGTTTCGGCCGAATCCGAACCACCCGCTGCTGACATTCACGAAGCTGACCTCTACAATATCATCTACAGCAGTGGCACCACAGGCCTGCCCAAAGGCATCGTCCACACGCACGCCATCCGGGCCGCGTACTGCACCAGCTTTGCTGCCGCATACCGGATCACGCCGGAAAGCGTCATTTTGCACACTGGATCGCTCGTCTTCAACGGCGCCTTCCTTACGCTGATGCCCGCTATGTTTCAAGGTTGTACCTACAGTTTGCACCCTTATTTTGATGCCCCAGCCATGATAGAGGCGGTGGCACAAGAAAAAGTTACCCACATCATGATGGTGCCATCTCAAATCATTGCCATGTTGCATGCGCCCAACTTTGATCCGGCCAAGCTGCAATCTTTAGAGATGATTTGCTCCGTAGGGGCACCGCTCCACTTGGAACACAAAGAAGCGCTCAATCGCCAGCTGCCCGGCCGTTTTTATGAGCTGTATGGCCTGACCGAAGGCTTTGTCACTATTTTGGACAAATATGACTTCCCCCAAAAACCCAGCAGCGTGGGTGCCCCACCTCCGTTCTTTGAAATGAAGATTTTAAACGCTGCCGGTGAGCCATGCGCTCCCGGTGAAGTTGGGGAAATCGTCGGGCGCGGCCCTATTACCATGCCCGGCTACTACAAACGCCCCGACCTCACGGCCAACGCGATTCGCGATGGCTGGCTGTACAGTGGCGACCTGGGGTATATGGATGAAGACGGCTTTCTTTACCTGGTAGACCGGCAGAAAGATTTAATCATCTCCGGGGGAGTAAACGTCTATCCGCGTGACATTGAGGAATTGATCGTGCAGCATCCGGCGGTCCGGGAAACGGCCGTATTTGGCATTCCTCACGACAAATGGGGCGAAACCCCGATGGCCACCGTCATCCTCCACCAGCCCGGCAGCCTAACAGAAGCTGAGCTTCTGGCCTGGGTCAACGAACGAGTCGAAGCGCGCTACCAAAAAGTCAGTCACATTGCCATCGTAGATGATTTTCCGCGCAGCGTCGCGGGCAAAACGCTTAAGCGCGTCATGCGCCAGCCCTATTGGGCCGATAAAGTGACAAAAATTTAGATCACGGTAAACAGTAAGCGGTAAGCGTTTCTATAAAAACCGCCTACCAATAATGGAAAACGGGCAAATGGGCAAATTCAGCCACACCAACAACATCACCTTGCACTATCTCGATCACCCTGGGGAGGGACCTGCCATTATTGTGTTGCACGGACTGACGGCCAATGCTCACTTTTTTGATGGTCTGGCTGCCAGCAGTCTGCCAAACCGACTGCTGGCGATAGATTTGCGTGGAAGGGGACAAAGTGAAAAGCCGGAAACGGGCTACGGCATGGCCGAACACGCCGCCGACATTTTGGGGCTGCTAGACGATCTTGGTTTGGATAAGGTCATTTTAGCCGGCCATTCCTACGGCGGGCTGCTCACTTGCTATCTGGCAGCCAACTTTCCCGAGCGGGTCAGCCACTGCATTGTTATGGATGCCGGCTTTATGGATCCCAGCGTTAAGGAATTGATCAAACCATCATTGGACCGACTGGGGCAGACGCTTCCATCGTGGGCAGTGTACCGAGATGGCGTGAAAGGTGCCGCCTATTGGCAGGGATATTGGGATACGGCCGTTGAAAACTTTTATCGGGCCGACGTGCACACCAACGAAGATGGCTCGGTCCAGGCCCGATCCAGGCCAGCCAACATTGGCGAAGCAGTTGACAAATTGTTGGCGGAGCCGTGGCAATCGATTTTTGACCGCGTGCAGCAGCCCACCCTGATGCTGCACGCTCCCGGCTCATTTGGTGCACCGGGGACGCCCCCTGTCATGCCGCCCGCCCAGGCTGAAAAAACGGTCAACGCGCTGCCCCACTGCCATTATAAAGCCGTCCCAGGCAACCACATGACGATGCTTTTTGGCAAAAATGCAGAGGTGCTGGCACGGGAAATCACGACCTTTTTAGTGGAAGCTTAGGAATACGAGGCCGACAAGCGCAGACGAATAGAAAAATCAGCGATATCAGCCGCCAATCATTTTTTATGGACGCAGGAAATTTACTTCGCAAACGAGCCGAATTAACGCCCAACCGGGTGGCGCTGCAGGAAGTAGCCACTGGGCAAGCCTACACCTATGCCCAGCTCAACGAGCGGGTCAACCGCGCCTGTCACTTTTTACGCCACAAGCTTGGGGTGCAAAAAGGAGATGTGGTCTCGCTGCTGGCGCACAACAGCGTGGTGTACGTCGATTTGCTCTACGCTGCCTGCAAAATCGGGGCAATCTTTGCCCCACTGAACTGGCGACTGGTCGCCAACGAGCTGGCGTACATCGTGCAAGATTGTGGCTCGAAGGTGCTGATTTGTGGCCCAGAGTTTAGCAAAACGCTGGCGGAGATGCTGCCCACCATTGGCGCAACCCAATTGGTGAGTGTGGAAGGGGCAACCATCGGCGATTGGACATACGAGACAGAGTTGGCGGCCGCTGAAAGTGATGAACCAGAACGGCCGTCTCTGCACCCGGATGACACCGCCTGTATTCTCTATACCTCTGGCACCACCGGCAAGCCCAAAGGCGCCATGATTCCGCACCGCCAAATTGTGTGGAACGCCATTAACACCGTTATCAGCTGGGGCTTGAGCCGGGACGACATTTCTCCCATTTTCACGCCGATGTTCCACTCTGGCGGCCTGTTTGTCTTCCTAACGCCCCTGTTTTATGTGGGCGGGCAGATTGTCTTGCAGCGACTGTTTGACCCAGAGGAAACGTTGCGCATCGTCGCTATGAAAAAATGCACCGTTTTGCTGGGCGTGCCCACCATTTTCCAGATGTGGCTCAACACGCCCGAACTGGCCAGGACAGATTTTAGCCACATTCGCTGGTTCATCAGCGGTGGGGCCCCTTGCCCACTATCCCTCATTGAGGCATGGCAACAGGCGACGGGCAAACCGTTTCGCCAGGGGTACGGCCTCACCGAAGTGGGAACCAACTGCTTCAGCATGGAAGATGACGATCCCGTTATGAAGCCCGGCACAGTGGGCAAGCCGATTTTCCACAGCGAAATGAAGCTGGTCGATGAAAACGGCCGTTCCGTACCCACTAACCAAACGGGCGAACTCCTCATCAAAGGGCCGCACGTCACCACGGGCTACTGGCATAACCCGGTTGCCAGTGACGAAGCGCTACGCGATGGTTGGTTCCACACGGGTGACATGGCGCGGCAGGATGAGGATGGCTATTTTTACATTGCCGGGCGGTTCAAAGACATGATCATTAGCGGTGGCGAAAATGTTTATGCTGCCGAAGTAGAAGCTGTCTTTGTCGCCCACGATGCGGTGGCTGATGCCGCCCTCGTTGGCCAGCCGGATAACAAATGGGGTGAGATTGGGGTAATGGTGGTGGTGCTAAGCAACGGCAGTTCCATTAGCGAAGCCGAGTTGCTGAACTATTGCCAGGGCAAACTGGCTCGCTACAAAATTCCCAAGCGCATCGTTTTTGCCGACTCGCTACCTTATTCACCTTACGGCAAAGTGATCAAAGCACAACTCAAATCAATTTTGGCCTAACAATTCACGACGGACGATTGAGCCGCTAACTTCAATCATGAGTAGAACAGACATGGCAACAATCACTACAAACGGAATCAAAATTGCTTACGAAACCAGCGGCAGTGGTCTCCCCTTGGTGTTGGTTGCCGGGCTTGGTTACAGTCGCTGGATGTGGCACAAGATGGTGCCGGGACTGGCAAAGCATTTCCAGGTGATCAGCTACGACAATCGAGGCGTGGGCGGCAGTGACAAGCCTAAGGGCCCATACACCGCCCAACTTTTAGCTGATGATTTGGCGGGATTACTGTCTGCACTGGAAATTGAGAAAGCGGCCGTTTTCGGACATTCGATGGGTGGCTTTGTGGCCCACGCATTTGCTCTGGGCTATCCAGAAAGGCTGAGCCATCTCATCTTGTCCGCAACCAACTATGGTGGGCCGCACCATGTACC
>CBDUOF010000093.1:0-15251 GCA_965368765.1 uncultured Anaerolineae bacterium
CGTAAGCATGCCCCATGCGCGTAATCCCTTTGCGGTCGCCCAGCGCCTGGTCGATTGCCTGACCCAGCACAATGCCCACATCTTCAATCGTGTGGTGCGTGTCGATGTGCAGGTCGCCGCTGGCCTGCACTGTTAAATCGAATAGGCCGTGGACAGCGACGGCCGTCAGCATATGGTCAAAAAAGCCAACACCTGTGCTAATTTCGTGCCGACCTGACCCAGCCAAATTAATAGAAACGGAAATGTCGGTTTCAGAAGTATTCCGGTAAATTGTGCCTTTTCGTGAATCAGTCATTATGAGTAACTTGCGATCTGCGGGATTTTTCTACAAATCGCATGTAAATCGAGGGCTCATCCCTGATCTTTTAGAATCTCCAAAGCCGTGATTAATCTGGTTGTTTCTTCCGGTCGTCCTGCGCTAATGCGGATGCAGTTATCCAGGCCGGGCTTATTAAAGTATCGTACTAAAATGCCCTCTTTCTCCAAATCGCGCTTGAGCGTTTGGGCATCGCGGCCAATGACCCGGCAAAGTATAAAGTTTGAACGACTTGGGAATGGGTTCAGGTAGCTAATTGTACCCAATTCTGCAAAAAGACGCTCTCTTTCTGCTACCAAAAGCTGAACTTTCTCATCTAGCCAGGCTTTATCTGCCAATGAGGCGATGGCGGCCAGGGATGCCGCCACATTAATGTTGTAGGGTTGCTTGATTTTCCACAAGTGGGGCAGCAGCCATTCCGGGAATGCTCCGTAGCCCACCCGCAGTCCAGCTAGCCCGGCCAATTTGCTAAAGGTGCGCAGGACGGCTAAATTTTCATATGCCAATGTCCATTGAATACGGCTCGAGGAATTAACCTCAAAGTGCCCTAGAGGCGCAGCGTTATCCACCTGATCCGATTTGCGATCATCGACTTCTTGGCGGTTCACGGTTCCCGCAAAATCCACGTAGGCTTCATCGAGGACGACGAGAATGGGTAGAGCCAGCAGGCGCTGCAAATCGCTGTCGGAAATAGTGCTGCCGTCTGGGTTGTTGGGTGAACAGAGGAAGAGCACTTTGGCGGTGGGATGTGCGGCAACGGCCGTTTCAATGGCCGAAACGTCCAGGCTGAAATCCGGTTTGCGCCACACCTGGACAATTTGCCCACTGTTAACGGCCGTACTAAATGGGTACATGCCAAACGAAGGTGGACAGTTGATCACGACATCGTCGGGCGAAAGGACGGCTCGCAGCACCAGATCGATCAGTTCGTCGGCACCCATGCCGGTGAGCAGGCGCGCTTTGGGCATCTTCACGAAGTCGCTGAGGGCATCCCGCAAAAGATTGGATTCAGGATCGGGGTAGATATGGAAGAAACGGCCGTTTTGTATAGCCTCCAATGCCTTGGGCGATGGCCCATAGGGGTTTTCATTGGCATCCAGCTTCACAATTTCTTCCGGGCTGCGCCCCAGCCGCTCAGAAAGCACTTCAAATGGGACGATGGGGGTGTAGGCTTCCATTTCAGCAATCTCTGGTCGGACCAATAGACGGGTCATCGTTGCTTCCTTTGTTGTGCCGTAGCGGCGCGGAGCACGCGCCGTTTTATCGGCGGTCTAAATTATTCTTTTCTTTGCAGCATTGGCATGGCCATCCAGCCCCTCGGCCTGGGCGATGCGGGCGGCGGGACCGCTGAGCTGGGCAGAGGTGACATCATCGAGCGCGATGATGCTGCTGATCTTTACAAAGTCCAGCACGTTGAGCGGGGAAGCAAAGCGGGCGGTGCCGTTGGTGGGCATGACGTGGCTGGGCCCCGCCACATAATCACCCAGAACCTCGAAGGATCGTTCCCCAATGAATAAGCCGCCCGCGTTAGGGATTTTATCCACATAGGCAGCTGGATTGGCCGTGGCGATGCAGGTGTGTTCTGCGGCAAAATCGCTGGCCAACTGGCATGCTTCCTCTAAATCGGACGTAAGCACAATGCCGCCGCGATGGGCCAGCGAGAGTGCGATTACCTCATTGCGGCTTAGATCTTCCATTTGGCGGGCAATTTCTACCTGAACGGCTACGGCAAATGTTTGGGAGGGCGTAAAGAGGATGGCCGTCGCCAGTACGTCGTGTTCGGCTTGGGCCAGCATATCGGCAGCAACCCAGGCAGGATCGGCCGTTTCATCCGCCACAACGACGGTTTCGGTAGGGCCGTAGAGGCCATCGATTCCGACAATGCCATACAGTTGCCGCTTGGCCAGCGTCGTGAACAAATTGCCAGGACCAACGATCTTGTCTACCCGAGGCATGCTTTCGCTGCCAAAAGCCAGCGCGGCTACAGCCTGCGCTCCACCCAGCGTAAATATCGTGTCGATGCCAGCGATGGCGGCTGTGGCCAGCGTAACGTCGGGGATACGGCCGTCTCCCTTGCCCGGCGGTGTGGCAACCACAATCTGCGGCACGCCAGCCACCTGTGCCGGAATCACCGACATGAGCAGAGAAGAGGGCAGCGGTGCAGTTCCACCTGGAACATAAATGCCAACCCGCTGTATGGGCGTAACGCGCTGACCGAGAGTGCCACCCATCTCGGTTGTTTGCCAATTCGGCAGGGGCTGTCGCTGGTGAAAATCACGTATTCGGCTGGCGGCCAGTTCCAGCGCCTGGCGCAAATCGGTCGGGATTCGGGAAACGGCCGTTTCAATCTCAGATTTGTCTACCTGCAGCGTCGCCAGCGCCACCCCGTCTAATGTTTGGGTCCAGTGGTGCAGGGCGGCATCTCCTCTTTGGCGCACATCGCGGAGAATGGTGGAGACGGCCGTTTCTGGTGTCGCCCCCTCGCCAAATAGCTGGTTCAAACTTGCTTGCAACGGCGGCGGGACCGCGGGCTCCAAAGAGTCCTCTCGTCGCAGGATACGTTTTTTTGCTTCGTCAACACTAAAAATGTTTATCATGCGCTTTTTTGAAGTAGAAAGTGAGCTGTGGGTCACCTTTTACTTTTTATTTTTCACTCCCCAAAGCCGTCAGCATTGCTCGATACCGCTCCGGCTCTTCTTCAAAAATATAGGTGCATGGCGAAACCACGACACCGCTGCCGCCAATGGCTCGCAGCTCGGCAATGGCCTGGAAAAGGTCTGGTTTTTGCACAACGATGTTGACGGCAAACCAGTTGGGTTCGCCGGGCGCATGGTGCCGGGCCACGACCGGGGCAACCGTAGGCCCGCGCAGCCCGCGCAGATGGGGCTGCCCCAACATCTTTTGGGCAATTTGCTCTGGCGTGTCGCTGCGAACGTTGGTGGTCACCAAATAAGAATTTTCTGCCCTCAGATAAGCCTCAATGTATTCGATGAGCTGGCGAGCCACGTCGAGCACGGCCGGGCGCGAATTTAGCGTCGCCCGGTTCGCAACCAGACATGCCTGGGAGCTTAAGATCAGGCCATCATCAATCGGGCGCAGGTGGTTATCGCGCAGGGTGATCCCGGAGGAGACAAGGTCGGCGATGATGTCGGCATAGCCAATCGTGGGGGCAATTTCCAGGGTGCCCTCAACCGTGATGAGCTTAACCGGCTCCACGTCATAGCGGGCAAGAAAGTCCCGCGTAATTTTAGGAAACTTGGTGGCGATGCGCAGCGAACGGCCGTCTTCGCCCAGCTTCTTTGCCCAGGCGGCCAGCTCCGCCATGGTGCGGGCGGGTTGTTTTTCCGGAATGGCTAGATTTAGGGTGCAGGGCCCAAACCCGAGGGCGTCATGCAGCACGAGAATGGATTGAGAACGGCCGTGTGCTTTCTCGGCCAGAATATCAAGCCCGGTAATGCCAAAATCGATGCTGCCTTGCCTTACTCCCGTAACAATGTCACCCGGCCGCTGAAACATGACGGTAATTTGAGGCAAGCTGGGGATTGTCGCTTCATATTGGCGCGGATTGGGGCGAAATATCTTTAGCCCGCACGCCTCTAAAAAATCAAATGCATCTTTGTGCAACGCCCCTTTGCTCGGTAGGGCCAACCGAATGTCTGTACGACTCATATGTACACTCCTGATTAGTTTGTGAACGATTGTAAAGACGTCAGGTTACTGTACGGCTTAATACCCGTCCTGGCGGTCCGGTTCACGAAAACAAAAAGCACTCTTCTCAAACTTGAGAAGAGTGCTTAGCCGCGATGAAAGATTGCTTGATATCAATCTCTGTAAGTAGGCACTTACCTCAACCCAAGGAATATTGTCGGCAACTTGTTGTGAAGCGCATGATGGTGGTTCGTTGGGATTTCAGCAGAATAAATGTTGGTGTAAAAGTCTAGCACATCACATTTGAGACGCAATATCAGTTGGATCGCGCCTTTGCGCCATCCTTAATTCGTTTCAGAATGGCTCCGCTTCTTTAAGGATTGCTGCCCGCGTTCGCGCGAGCTTACTGTACAGAACTTTACGGCATGATGGGTGATGCTAACGTCAGTTTAACAGTTTGTTATCGGAGGGTGAACGAAGGTGGCAGAGGTGTATAATTGCACAAAATTCTTACAATTATTTAGGGTGGTTAAACCATGTCTAATTTAGAGACGCTTGTTTACAATACGGCCGTTGAAGACTTTAAACGTGCCCGAAGGACCGCTGCCATGCAACAGATGATGGCCCGACTGACCGGCAAATCGGCCGATTTGTTGGCTTACGATGATGTATGCCACTATGTAAAAACTGCTGACGGTGTACCGCAGGGCGTGCGCGAAATTCCGCTGGATGCCATTGTTGGCAGCGTCGGGCGCTATCAGGACTTTACCCGCACGTTTTGGCCCAAAAACGATAGCGATGAGGAACGCTGGGTGCGGGTGCGAACGGCCGTTCACGATATGGTGGGCATGCCGCCAATCGAGGTGTATAAAGTTGGGGACGTTTATTTTGTTATCGACGGTAACCATCGCGTTTCCATTGCGCGGCAGCTGGGCAGCGACAGCATCACCGCGCGGGTTACAGAGGTGCATCTGCGCGTGCCGCTCTCCCCAGAGGATGATACCGATGCCTTGATTTGTAAAGCACGGTATGCCGATTTTCTGGAGCAGACCAATCTGGATATTTTGCGCCCTGAGGCTGACTTGTTAATGACGTTTTGTGGCCAATACCAGATCTTGCTCGACCAGATCGAGGCTCACGCAGCGCTGCTGACCCAAAAAGGGGTGCAAGTGGATACGGAAACGGCCGTCGTTCGGTGGTATGATGAGGTGTATCAGCCTGTGCTGCGCCACATTCAGGCGCAGGGCATTATGCGGCTCTTTCCGGAGCGCACCAAGGCCGATATGTATATTTTGTTTTCCGAGCGACGCGCCGAGTTAGAAGCGGCCCTGGGCTGGGAAATCGATCCAGAAACGGCCGTTTCTCAACTTGGTAGTGAGAAAAGCAGTAAGCCCAAAGGCGTGGCTGGCTGGCTGCGGCAAGCGCTGGTGCCTGCAGAGCTGATCGAGGGGCCACCGCCCGGTCGCTGGCGCGAATTCCAGGCAACCCGCCAGCGGGGCTGCCTTTTTGCGGATTACCTTGTAGGCTTTCGCGGCAGCGAAGCAGATTGGCACATGTTGGACCAGGTAATTACGATGGCTCAACGAGATGATGATCGCTTGCTTGGATTACACATCATTGCCAAAGAGAGCCAGCGGCACAACCCGGAGGTGGCTCAGATTCGCGACCGTTTCCTGGCTACCTGCACGGCAGCGGGTCTGGAGTGCGAGTTTGCCGTTGAAGTTGGCGGAATTGTCGAGACGCTGATCAAGCGGGCGGTTTTTGCCGATTTGGTTGTTGTCGGCTTAGAGCATCCACCGGGGGCAAAGCCGTTGGCCAGACTGGGCAACCTGTTTAGCCAACTGGTGCAGCGCTGTCCGCGCCCCATTCTGGCTGTGCCAAGCGGCGCCAATCTGGAAATGGAGCGGATGATGTTGGCCTATGACGGCAGCCCCAAGGCGGACGAAGCGTTGTTTGTGGCAACGTATCTGGCTTCCCGCTGGCCGCTGTCATTGACTGTCGTCACCGTGGAAACGGAGCATACCTCGGCCCAAGCTTTGGAACGGGCAAAGGCGTATTTAGAGGAGCAGGGTGTGTTTGATGCCACCTTTGTTTTGCGCCCGATGCCAATTGCAGAAGCCGTGCTCGAAACGGCCGCTGCGTACAATATCGATTATCTCATCATGGGCGGTTTTGGCTTTCGCCCCATGATGCACTTTATGTTAGGCAGTACCGTCGATGAGATATTGCGGCGGTTTAAACATCCGATTTTGATTTGTCGGTGAAAGTTGAATTGACTTATGAATGCACACAGATATCGCGTTGCCCTGGATGATTTCCGCCAGGCGCGGCGAAAAGCGGCGATGCAGCAGATATTGGCGCGCTTCACGGGCGAGCAGACAGAACTGCTTTCCTATGATGATATTCGCAAACGGCTTAAAGTGACCAATCTGCGTGAGCGTGGGCTGCAAGACATTCCTGTGGAAAAGATTATTGGCAGCGTGGGACGCTACAAAGATTTTAGCCGCAGCTTTTTACCCAAAAGTGACACCAGCAGTGAGCGGTGGGCCAGGGTGAAAACGGCCGTTGATGATTTGACGGGCGTGCCGCCAATTGAAGTTTATCAGCTCGGCGACGCCTATTTTGTTATTGATGGCAACCACCGTGTATCCATTGCTCAGCAGTTGGATGCACCAACCATTTCTGCATATGTCACGGAAGTAAAAACGCGCGTGCCCCTCACGGCGACTGATGATCCCAATGAGATAATCTGCAAGAGTCGTTATGCGGAATTTTTGGAGCGGACGAATCTAGACAAGATGCGCCCAGAAGCCGAGATGCTGATGACCTTTTGCGCCCAATATTCGCTATTGCTGGACCATATTGACATGCATCGTTACTACATGGGGCTGGATTTACAGCGGGATGTGACCTATGAAGAAGCGGTCGCCCATTGGTATGATACGGTGTACATGCCAGTCATGCAGATGATTCGGGAGCAGGGCGTTATGCGTGACTTCCCGGATTTAACAGAGGCCGATTTGTACATTCTGCTGGCGGAGCACCGGGCGGAACTGGAGCGTGCCTTGGGCTGGGATGTGGGTACAGAAACGGCCGTTACCGACATGAAGCGCAAGAAGAAGTCTGAAGCCCCGCTGACACGCGTTATTGAGGCCATGATGCCGGATGAGCTGGAGCAGGGTCCTGCCCCCGGACAATGGCGACAGGAACGGCTGGCTCAACGCTCGTTAAACAACCTTTTTGATGAAACCTTGGTGGCAATCTCTGGGCATCCAGATGATTGGCGCGTCCTGGATCAGGCCATCTTGTTGGTGCAGCGGGAAGGCGGTCGCCTCCGTGGCGTGCATGTGGAGGAGAAGGATCTTGACGAGGCTGGCGAATTAGCCGTTGAATCCATCCGATCCGAATTTATGCAGCGCACCGAGGCAGCGGGCATTGAGGCAAACTTTAGCGTAGAGTATGGTAGCGTTGCGCGGCAGGTGGTGGCTCGCGCTGCCTACACAGACCTGGTCATGCTGGCCCTGAATCGACCGCCAGGAATGTCTATCCTGCAGCGATTGGCTTCCGGCGTGCAAACGATTCTCAGGCGGACGCCACGCCCCCTCATGGTGGTGCCTGCGGCCGTTTCGCCCATGCAGCACGCATTGCTGGCCTACGATGGCAGCCCAAAAGCAGAAGAGGCGCTATTTGTGGCTACCTACCTTGCCAGCCGCTGGCAAATCCAGCTTACGGTTGTTACTGTGAGTGGCAACGATAATGGCAAAAAGGAAACGGCCTTACGTATCCAATCACACGCCAAAACCTATCTGGAGTTGGCTGGTGTGTCTGCTGAGTATCTGGTTCCCGTAGGCCCTACAGCGGAAACCTTGCTAGATGTTGCCAGCGCCACTGCGGCTGATTTTATGGTTATGGGTGGCTTTAGCCAGAGCGATTTGAAAAGTTTTGTAGTAGGTAGTACGCTGAACCGCATTCTTCTGGCTTACAAACAACCTATCTTGATTTGCCGCTAGCGTGAACCCATTTACCCGATTTCTTAGTCAATGGTCAAATAACCGTTCCTTTGCAGAATTTATACAGCATTGGGATCGACTGGAGATGCTGGTGGTTCAGGTGCATCGGGAGAAGGTGGCGGTAGGCGATGCCGCGCCAGAATTTGCCCAGGTTTGGCCATGGCTGCAGCGCAATTACGGGCGATGGGCGGAAAAATTACGGCCGTATTGGCAAAAAACTAGAGCGGCAGGCGCACCAACCCAAACGGATCCCTTTCAACTTCTGTTAGAAATAGATTCCCCCAACGCAATTGTTGGCAACTGGCGGGCCATGCAGCATTTGCCCGCTGCACGCGAAGCCCTCAACTGTTTTCTCCAAGACCAGGCTGCGCCGTAAAACACGCCAACGAGCCGCTTCTTCATTTATCCCTCTTTGTAAAAACCAAATAGAAATTTGAATAAGAATGAGCGGGAAATTGGTTCTTACTTGAGCAAATCACCGATCGCGCTTCGTTTTTCAAAGAACTTTCTGTGATTTGCTTTGCCACGCCTTCAGTAATTCCTGAAAAATTTTGCATCTAATTGTAGAACCTATTAGAATGTCAGCTGAACAATGTTATTATGTTTACCTCACTTGTAAAGGTTCTGTATGAAACAAAAACACTCCTCTAACTTTATAATTGGCTTGCTGATCGGCGGACTCGTCGGTCTGCTTTTTTGGTATTGGCAAAAAAGTACATCGGCTGAGGATGGCGCATTGGCCCTGCTGGATAAATTGGCCGCGACTGAAAAGAGGGTACGCCAGCTAAAGGGTGATATTGCCAATGGCATTGCTGAGCCGGAAGCCTTGCGCAATGTGGTGCTGCCAAAGGTGGCAGCAGACCTCCCATCGTTTTTGACCCGTGGGGAAGCGGATGCCCCGGATGATTTAACGCAAGTTAAAGGGATTGGGGCAGTCTTCAACGGCCGTCTTCAGCAGGCGGGCGTGACTTCCTTTCGTAAGCTGGAAGGGCTAACTGCCCAGGCGTTGGCCGACATTTTGCAAATTCGGCTGGGGCGTGCTGAAAATATCCTGGCTGAGGCCAAAAGCCATCGTTAATGCTTCTTGGTGGCTCTGGGGAAATTTACGCGAATTTGTGAGTGGATACGCCCCGACTCTGTCCCATTTAGGACGCCGTTGGCACGATGCGATGAGTTTTGAGGAAATGAGGACCTTATGACAGTTGAAGCGATTCTGGTCGGGATTGTAGGGTTGGTTGCTGGGGTATTAATTGCCCTTTTGCTAGACAGTCAAACACTGGTTCGCCGGGTACAGGCGTCCAACGCCGCAAAGCATAAAGCGGAAGCTGCTTTGCAAAAATTTCAGATTCAGCATCAAGCGATTGAGCAGCAGTTGCAGTTGATAAGTAGTGAGGTGGCAACGGCCGTTCAGGGCGACAGTAACAATGAAGAAACGATCGCCCGGCAGCTGGCTGAAATTGAGGCAAGCCGCGAACAGATGCAAGCGGCCATTCGCAGCAACGAAACGCTGCGGGAAAACCTGGAGGAAGCGCAAGATCGAATCGAAGAGCTGGAAGGATTTCAGCTTGCAGCCGAGGAAAAGCTGGCAGCGGCAGTAGCCGAAAATAATCGCCTGGTTGGTGATGTACAGCTTATGGAGGCAGAGATTGTCGCCTTAGAAGAAAGTACCGCGGAGCAGACCCAGCCTCAGCCAGGTTCAGATGCTGTTGAGCCCAAGGTGGTTGCGAGTGAGGCAGAACAGGCTGCCCTGGAACTGGAAAAAGATTCACTGCAGAAAGAACTGCAGCAGGCGGAGCTGGCCAACGCAGAGCAGTCAGCCACAATTGAAGCGCTACAGAAACAGGTTCAGGAGATGGCGTTGCTGCGTCAGGAATTGGCATCGGCGAGCGAAAAGCTGCAAACGGCCGAATCGCACATTGACGCGTTGCAAAGCAAAATGGATGATGTCCAGACTAAGATGAGCTACAGTGGCAAAAACCAGCTCCAGCTCATTCGTGGAATTGGCCCGGCCTATGCCCAACGCCTCAATGAATTTGGCATTCATACCTTTGCAGATCTGGCTGACTGCAGCCCTGAGCAAATTGCCAGCATCATTAAGAAGAAGAATTGGCAAGCGGTTGACCTGCAAGATTGGGTGGACGAGGCTAAAGCCCTGGCTGCCAGGCTTGGTCCAGATGCCTGATAATGGGCGAGATAGAAATTGAAATACGGCCGCTTCAGGTCACTGATCTGTGGCAATTGCCTGGCGTTATTACCGGATACACAACGACCGAAACGTACCAGATTAGCAAAGTAGAAACCGAAGCGGAAACGGCCGTTTCCCTCCAGCTTGTTCCCCTGAAAACGCCCAAAATCGTCACCTACGACCATTTAAACAAAGCGGAGTTGGCTAGATTGAACGACATCGTAGCTACCGGACCTTCGTTTGGCGCTTTTGCCAAAGCGGCTCTGGTAGGCTGCGTCATCGCGAGTTTGGAGGCGTGGAACAACAGCCTGCGCGTGTGGGAGTTTCACGTGGTGGAGCGGCTGCGGAGACAGGGAGTTGGGCGCAGGATGATGGATGGCTTGATGCAAACGGCCGTTGCCCAAAATGCACGCATCATTGTGTGCGAAACGCAAAGCAGCAATGTGCCCGCCATCCGTGCTTACCGCAAACTGGGCTTTGAGCTCGACGCCATCGATCTATCATTCTATAGCAATGAGGACGTGTCCCGGGAGGATATCGCGGTTTTTATGAAGCGGAAATTATGATTTGCCCATCCATTTGGATATTTATCTGCTGCCCTGAATGAAATTGCAAGTAATCCGCACCCGGCAGAACCAAAACGGGGGGCGACGTGTCGTACATCTCTCGTGCCACGGCTGCGCCCAGCGCCAGAATCCCATCTGTTTCTGATGTAATAATGGCGGCAGGCGCCGTACCCTGTTTTACAGCCTCCAGCAAAATGCTGCTGGCGCTGCTAGAACCACGCCCGGATGGAAGCACAAGCACACGTCCGGTCACAATTTCACCTGCCTGGGGATGGCGGCGGTCAATAATCTCGCCCGTTCCCGGGTTTAGCCCGCCCCATAAACTGAGGGGCTCCGATAACACCAGGGCTTTTCCGCTGGAAGCCCCAGCGACCAGGACTTTTGCCTGAAACATGATTTGGTTTTTCATTTTGTATTTGCCAACCATTCTGCTAATTCAATGCGCCGAGTGACGGCGTCTGTCAAGACGCTTTTGCCACGGAGCAGTTGCCAGGTTCGGCGGGCGTTCCGCGTGATCAATTTGCCCAAATTAAAAGGGTAATACAGCCAAATTCTTGGTGAACGCGGGGGCACGCCATATTGCCACGAGAGGCGGCTGCGCGGCGGAAAAATGAAGCCGACAATAAACTGAATTTTCTCCAACCCTGTCTTGCTGCTTTTCAGTTGAGAAAAGTTCGAGGAAATGTCGTTATTATTTTCGCGTCCCCATAAAAGCTGCTGCCTGGCCAACTGGGTCATGTTCTCAGGCATCCAGTCCGGCTTTAGCTGTGCCAGAACGGTAGCGGGAACGGCCGTTCCCCAAAATTCCTGCGCTAGTTTGAAGGTTAAATAAACCCCGCGTTGCCAATTCCAGGCGACGGCCTTCTCCACGAATAGATCCCAATTAATGGTTGCTTGCGGGTGGTTAATCAACAGTGCGATGTCGCACAGACTCCGCAAATCGAAGGCGAACTGATGATTGTAGGCGACATGGCGTGCCAGATGAAGCAGCTGGACATGGGCTGGGAAAACGACCATCTCAGTGCCAGCAACCTTGACCTTTACTGTGTGTTGCCAGAGCGCTTGTGAGGGAATCCCAGTACTGCCTGCGGGGTTGGCAATGTGCCAGTGGAGTTCAATAGGGAAGTTCACGCCGGGTTTTTTAAAGGGCGGCAGCTGGTACTGATGTTGGTAGGTCGTTTCCAGGGTAAACGGCCGTGTTTCGGTCCATCCTAATCCATGCATCACGTTTATTGCCTGCGGCATCAAGGCTTGTGGCACCAATAGATCAAGATCGCCCATGGCACGTTGACCGATATGAGGATAAACGGCCCCAGCCAAATAGGCACCTTTCAGCACAATCATCGGCAAGTTTTCCTGGCTCATTTTTTGGCTTACGATATGCAGCTCACGGTACATGGCCATATTTTGCAGGGTGATCTTCTGCTGGAATTGCTCGAGTTCTGCCAGGAGATTCGGGGGAACGGCCGTTGTAACAGCCAGCGTTTGCAGGCGAGCCAGGAGCAGCGATGACACGTGTTGTTTGTTTGCTGCCTTCACCAGCGCCTGCCAGCCCACCTCGTCCAGTTGTGTAAGCTGTTCGGCCGTTTTGGATTGGGGGGTCGGGTTCAGGCTGGCCAACAGCAGCATCTGGATAGCCGGGTCGGCAAGTGACTCGCTGGATGATTTGGCTTCCGGCTCAGCAAAGCTGGAGATGACGGTAAATCGCTCATGCCCAGCCTTGCCCGTGATAATCTCTGCGCCGCAGCGCAGCCAGGCATGTGCCTGCAGCGCCTCGGATGGATCTTTTGCCAGGCCCAGATAGAGCGTGCTGGCAAGATGGCGTCGTCGCAGCATGGCTTTGGCGCTAATGGCCTGTGCCAAACAGGCACTCTCCCAGGGCGTACGCCTGGCTACCGCGCGTACAGCCCAGCCGATCTGTTCTGCTTTTTGATGGATGTTGGGAGAACTGTGCGGGCTTGTTTCTTGCCCCGTCTTGCCCAATCGGGGTGCAATTTGGCGAAACGGAACCAGGAGCAGGCTGAGACGGGCAGCCGCCAGCCAAAACGTGGCTTCCAGCAGCAGTCCTCGCTCTGCCCAGCTTAGCTGACGCAGCGTGTCTAGCCTACGGATTAACCACATGAACCATACCCTCGGTGAGCAGTTCATTCACAAATGCCAGAACGTCTGCCTGACATTGAGCGACGTCTACTTCAAATTGGGTCGTGAGGCGTTGGCACAAAGCGTTGACCGTGATGGGCTGTTCAATGTTTTCCCAAATTTGGCTGCCAATCGCGTCTAATCCGTAATAGATGCCTTTTTCCAAACTCATCATCACCAGTTCGTTTTCTACGGTGGAGGTGATGAAATCTTCTGAGCGGATAATTTTACTTTGCAGCGTCAAGTTTTCCATTTGTTAACTCATTTTTAGGGGATTCGCTTGATCATCTAAATAGCCAAAGATTTGCATAATTTCTCTATGATTATGACACACGGTTTTAATTTGGGCAGGCGTTAATTCATCTTGCCAACGGCCGTTTTCCCCTTGACGAAAAAAGCTGGGCACACCGGGTAAGCGTTCTTTGAAACCAACGGCCGTTTCCTGTTGTTTTACCTGATCAAAAGATGAAAAACGAATCGCTTTGGCCAGACGGTGCGGCTCCAGCGGCAGTCCCACCGCTTCGATGAGTTTTCCAAACGTTTTTGTTGGGGCCTGACACATATCTTCATACCGCACTAGATGGAGTGGGCAGGAAGCCTCCTGCGTCCAGCTCGTGACATGATAATGCCAGCTGCCAACGAATTGGGGCAGTTGACGATTCAGCCGCTTCACAGATTGTGCCAGGCCGTGCTCCGCATCGGCCATCATGGTGATGGCTTCATCGAGGGATTTGCCATAGTGGTTGGCCAAGGAGGCAACAATGTCCAAAGGATTGCGAATGATGTAAACGGCCGTTTTTGTGGCAGCATGGGGGAAGATGGGTTCACCCGCTTTATTCATGCGCCAGGCGTCGTGGACTTTCACGAAGAGCGTTTCTACACTTTCGGCCGTCCACTGTTGGTACATCTTGGGGCGAATATGGTCAATTTCTGCAGGCGTAAGATCCGACGACTCAATGCCAGTGAGCCGATCAAACAGCTCACGGGTGCAGGCATGCATTCCCTCATCCAGTTGGTTGATGTCTGCCGGGGCATCCCCGTCTTGAAGGTAATTGTTGAGAAAGATGCGAACCCAGGTGTTGCCTGATTTTGGATAAGAAGCGAGCCAGACAATCTTGCTCATGACAGAAAATCTTCTTCAATGAGGTCAGCCAGGGCAAAGGGCAGAAACGGTTTTTCAGGGCGAAAAACGCGCCGAATCTGAATCTGATTGGCAATGGCAACGGCTTGCCGAAAATGAGCCGCATGCCGATTCATGCGCTTGAGCGCCAGCTTTTGCCAGGTGTGATCCAGAAAAATATTGAATTTGCGTGCATCGTGCAGCGGTTCCAGCCGCAGCGTGGGTTCGTTGCTGGGGGTAAGCACGTAGACGGTATGCAGCGGCACTGGCGCTTCAGGCAATGTTTCCTTGGCCGGAACCAAATATTTTTCAAGATCGGGCCGGGTTCGCGCCAGGCCAGCGGTTGGTTGGTTCAGCATTTCGGCACTGTCGGCCCAAAGTTTGAGGTGTGGGTAACTGGTATGGACGTACGGCCGTTCCGCGTCATCTAGCACAATGGCGGCCAGATCATCGGTGAGCATGGGATAGCCACGGGCCAGGAAGGTGGCCAACAAGGTAGATTTGCCGTACCCGGAATGGCCCGTGAAGAGCACGGCCCCTTTGGGCGTACATATGCCGCTGGCGTGTAAGGGGAGGCTGCCGCGTTGATGGAGCAAGAGCGAAACGGCCGTGCCCAACAAAAACAGGCGGATCTGTGCTTCAGACGCGTCTGCCTCTTGCTCAATCGTGATGGTGTTTCCCTGCTGGATAAGATACCGGGCAACGCCGGGAAAGCGAAAAAGGGCTGCGTCAGGTGTGATCTGTTGAAAAGGGCCAGCGCCAATAGCTCCCGTTAAAGTGCTGGGCACCGACCCCAAACAGACGTGGGCATCAATTGGGATGTCTGCGCAGGCTGACCCCATTTCTGGACAAACAAAGGGCAACTGCCAACCCAAACCAAACGCACTGTAAGAGGGCATAAAAAACCTTTGGAAAATGACTTACGCAGACATTATTGCTCGCCGCCTCAGACAGGCTGCTTGAATTCGACACTAGTAAGTGATTTATCTATATAGGTCCGGTAATTCCATCACCGATGCTGCCAATTGTAAAAGCTGTGTCGAGGCTTACGCGCAGTTGGCGAATGTGCGGGCGCTCCCACGGTTGCCGTGGATTATCTTTCAAAGATTTCTTTTGTTCTTTGCTTTTGTTTACTGATAAAAGATCTTTGTTTTGCTTCATTCTTGCCTCCTGAGGGTCTGGTCCGCCACGCCTCAATGCGCAAGCGGTGAACGGCATAAAAGATTCGTTGCCTAAAACATGTTGTCATCTTGTCTTACATGATGAC
>CBDUOF010000094.1:0-15242 GCA_965368765.1 uncultured Anaerolineae bacterium
CCGCGTCCAGATAATTCGGACCGGGCGATTGATGCCCCGCTGATGCAAACGATACGCTGCCAACCCCAGTACAATTTGCACCGACATATCTTCCTTGCCGCCAAAAGCACCGCCAATGGCCGGGTAGATGATGCGCACCGCTTCTTCTGGCAACCCAAGCGAATGGGCTACCTGCTCGCGATCTTCGTGCGCCCATTGCCCCCCAACCTCTACCGTGACGCGCTCTTTCTCGTCGATATAGCTGACACCAGCTTCCGGCTGCAAAAAGGCGTGTTCCTGATGGGGCAAATGATAGGTTCCTTCAATGATAACATCAGCATCCGACCAGCCAGAATCCATATCCCCTTTGCGAATTTGGTACTTTTTCAGGACGTTGCTGCCGTGCCAGGGCTGGATGATTATCTCGTCTTTAAGGGCTTCTTCCATGCTAGAAACCACAGGCAGTGGCTCCCATTCTATTTGAATGAGGCTGCGTGCTTTACTTGCTGCAGCTTCACTTTCGGCGATGATAACCGCGACTTGGTCCCCTTCCCAACGACTAATATTCGCGTGTGGATTGCTGCCGCCTAAGCCGACCAGCACAGGCTGGTCGGGGAAGATGAGACCGTATTCGTTCACGGGCACATCTTTAGCCGTGAAAATGGCAACAACTCCCGGAACCGCCTCTGCTGCCGCGATGTCGATAGACACCATGCGGGCGTGGGGTTGGTTGCTAAACAGCACTTTGCCATGAAGCAAGTTATCTGGCGTAATGTCGCCAGCGTACGGCGTGTTGCCGGTAACTTTGCCTGGGGCATCGACGCGATAGATAGATTGTGACTGAATCATACGTTCTCTCGATTTGTGGGTTTGCAATACACTATTGGTTTATTGTGTGGCGATTTAGCTAAAGCGATCATCAAATGGATCTTTATTACGGGAATGCATGGTTGCGTCCCCCGTGCGGCGGCGGCCTTCTGGGCTGGCAATGATGTAGCCCAGGGAAAAGACAATCTGCATCACAATGACTAGCCCAAACACCATGATGAGCTTCAGGCCAATTTCTGGTACAGCGCGTGGGATGAGCAGCTGATTGTAGAAGGTGTTGGCATTCACAATTCCTTCGCTGAAAAGGTAGTTGGTAAAAAGATAAGCCAATGTTCCAGTAATCAACAGCCAGATCACCTGAATGATTGTTCTACCGGTAAGACCTTTTCGCCTTGCTAGCTCTTCCTCATGTTTTTTTTCCAGACGCATGTGTAACCTCCAAAAGTTAGGGACCATTCGCGGTTAAAAGGGTTCCTGGGAATTTGGCGAATGGACGGGAAGCGGCCGTTCAATTTGAATCTGCTGAGTAGATTTGGAACAGCTACTTATGGTTGTAAAAACCTGAGAGATATTTGAATCAAAATGACCTCTAAATTGGCTTTTACTTCAGCAAGTCACAAAAATTGTCTCTGCTATTTCAAATTCCTGTTGTGATTTGCTTAAACTTTGGCAGCTTTTTCAACGGCTTCGATGATTTTATAGTAGCCGGTACAGCGACATAGATTGCCGCTGAAGGCTTGTTGAATCTGTTCATGATTTGGAGACGGCCGTTCCTCTAACAGCTTTGCGCCTGCTACCAAAAATCCAGGAATGCAAAAGCCGCACTGGACTGCACCACTCTCTACGAACGCTTGCTGCAGTGGATGCAAGTTAGCGGAATTTGCCGCATCTGCCAATCCCTCAATAGTCACGATGGTTGCGCCATGGGCACGGGGTGCTGGTACCAGACAAGACATAACTGCCATGCCGTCTAAAAGGACGGTACAGGCACCACATTCTCCTTCAGCACAGCCTTCTTTGCTGCCAATAAGGTTCCCCTCTTCACGCAGCCAACGAAGTAATGTTTTATGGTTGCCGCCTGTGGCTGTAATTTCCTTGCCATTAACGGTTGTGGTAATCGGTGAGTCAGGGTGATGGCTGTTGCTAAATTGGGCACCGGTCGGAAAACGGCCGTTTGTATCACCCCAAAGCTTTACCGGATCTGGCGGCCATTGGCTGCGCTCGGTGCCATCTCGCAGGGCTGTCAGGGCACGCCTTGTAAGCACGCGCACCATCTCCTTGCGATATTCGGCCGGACCGCGGACATCGTCGATGGGCGTTGCCGTGTCTGCCGCAAGATTCGCAGCTTCAGCAATGACAGCATCGCTGAGCGTTTTGCCCACCAGATAGGCCTCTGCCTTTGGTGTGTTGATGATGGTCGTGGCCACGCTGCCCTGGGTGATCGCGGCCCCCTTTACTGTGTCATCTGGAGCAAAATCTAGCACAAAAGACAAATGCACAACGGAAATGGCCTGCGCACGACGTAGGCCCAACTTCACAAAGATGCCTCTGGCTGTTTCAGGCAGGGGAGCAAACGAGATGTCGGTAACCATCTCGTCTGGTCGCATGATGGTTTGGCGCACGCCGGAATAAAAATCAGCAAGGGGCACAATCCGTTCGCCCTTGGCGGAAGCCAGGGTCAGGCTGGCGTTCAGGGCACGCAGTGGCGTGATGGTGTCGTTGGCCGGGCTGGCGGTAATAAGGTTGCCGGCCACGGTTGCTCGATTGCGTAGCTGTGGGGAGGCAACTTCCAGGCTAGCCTGCGCCAGCGGCAAAGCTTTTTGCTGAATTAGCGGTGAGGCGACAACTTGATTATGGGTCACCAGTGGCCCTAAATGAATAAGGCCTGCTGGATCTTGCCTGATGTTGGCCAGTTCGGGGATGCGAGTGACGTCGATGAGTAGATTGACATCGGGCCGGGAACCGCGCTCCAGCTCTAGCAGCAAGTCGGTGCCGCCAGCAATGATGCGGGCGTTACGGCCGTGTTTTGCCAATAGCGTTAAGACGGCCGAGACAGTTGTGGGCGTTTCATAGTGTTGGATTTCGTGGGAATGATAATTCATAGGACAAGTATAGAGTTATGGGTCTAGGATTGACAAGTGAATAAAGTCATCTACTTTGGGCTTCTTCTTGCTGATAGATGCATAAAAAAGCGATATGTAAAAGAGGCGGAATTTTACCAGAGAACAATCTGTTTTGCCCGCTGCATTTCACTCAATCACTTGGTGCCGTACGACGCAGTTTGATGATCTCTGCCAATATGGAGACGGCAATCTCTTCCGGCGTTTCTGCCTCGATCTCCAGACCGACAGGGGCGTGTATGCGGGTCAGCGCCTCCGCCGACAAGCCGTCGGCGATGAGCAGCTTTTGGGTTTCCGCCCAGCGGCGACTGCTGCCCATCATGCCAATGTAGCGGGCGGGTGAATGGATTAGCTGTGGCACAATTTCCCGATCGACCAGTACGTTGCGTGTCACGAGGACAATGTAAGTGTTTGTCGTGATAGGGTTCTGTGCCAGTGCGTCGGCAAAATTGCCGGGCAGGTGCCTGTCGGCATTGGGAATATTATCCGCAGTCGCCAGTTCGGCACGATCGTCGGTGACGACGATGCGGTAGCCCAGGAAATGGCCTAATTCGGCCACGGCGCGCCCTACATGGCCGCAGCCTACAACGAACAACGTGGCAGGTGGCGCATATGGTTCCAAATAGATTTCTACCTCGCCGCCGCAAACGCCGGGGTCACCTCGACCAGGTTCCACCAGCGAATAGGGCAGCACACGGGTACGGCCGTCTTGCAAGGCCAACAGCGCTTCAGCAACCACACGTGATTCCATTTCACCACCGCCAATCGTGCCAGAGATACGGCCGTCGGCAAAAACCAGCATCTTGGTACCACTGTGGCGCGGTACAGAGCCCCTCGCTTTGATGACCGTTGCCAGCACGACGGGCTCCCCGGCTTCCTGGGCGGATAACAATTTTGTGACAATGCGTAGATTATTACTCATGGAATTGATTGCTTAGGGTTTGGCTCACTGTCACTTTAACTTTGGACTTAACTAACCGCCATGGCCTTGCGGCTGCCGTGCCCTAGCAAAAGTCATTTGTGAACCCAGCCCTATTGTTGAACCGTTTGGTTGACGCAGCTGCCCGCAACCCAACTGGTGGGTCCGCCGGTGGCAAGCTGCACCGCAAAAAAGTTGAGGTTAGATTGGTTGCCCACCATGTCTGTAACAAGGCGCTGCTGCTGGTCAATAATGAAGACGGCGCTTTCGTTGTCCAGGATTGTGTTGTGATCCCGGGTAGCGGGTTGGCCGCTGTGAGCCAAAATGACGGTACGGCCGTCTGCGGCCGTTCCGCACTGTCCCTGGTTAAGACAGTTATTGCTGCAAACAAGGGTACCGCTGAGTTGCGCAGCAATTTCTGGGGCACCTGCATCTGGGGCAGCCTCATTCCCACCGCCAAAGCAGGCGGTTAACAACAAGAATATCAGCAGCAATAGTAGCGACAGCCACTGGGGATGGGTTGAATAATGATTCGGTACGACCTGATTCACTAGAACTCCCGTTGGAACGTTAAACTTGTTGCAGTTAGCTTACTGCTGGTAGTCTTTACTGTCTAAATCTCGGTGGTTTTTAGCGCATTTCCCAAATGCGTTCACCATTGAGAATGCGCTGCACCTGGTTAGAAAACTCGGCTGCACGCAGTGGCTTGCTGATAAAGCCATCAAAGCCAGTTCGACGAATGCGGGCAGTATTGTGCTCCATTGAACCTGCCGTCACCGCGACAACTAAGGCCCCTTGCAACCGCTCGTGACTACGCACCTCTTCCAGCAGATCGAAGCCGCTTTTGTGGGGCATATTGAGGTCTACCAAAAACAGATCGACCTGGGGCAGCTTTTCGGCAAAGGCGATGGCTGAATTGACGCTGCGCCGCGAGTAACAGCGATTTGCGCCACCCATTCGCAACAAGTCCAGCGTGACAAGCTGGGCATTTGGGTCGTCTTCGACAAGTATGATGGTGGCGTTGGCTAATGATATGGACATTGGTTTGCCTTAGACAAACCTGACAGGAACTTTGGTGTGTAGGATCCGCATCGTAAGCCCTGGCAGGTTTTTATTTCTGTTGAGAGTGTATCAAAACGGCCGTTCCGGGGCAATGGCCTGGGTAAGGGGTGGTTTAGGGAGTGTGCTGCCGTTGGCATCGCCATTTTCGGCTAGCGGGAGGGTAATTGTGAAGGTGCTGCCTTGTCCCAGGCTGCTGCTGACCGTCAGCGTGCCGCCATGCCGCTCGATGAGGTGGCGACTGATGGGCAAGCCCAATCCGGTGCCAACTCGCCGCCGGGCCATCGTTTCATCCAACTGGCGAAATTCCTGAAAGACGGTGTCGTGATGGACTTCCGGGATGCCAATGCCTGTGTCTTCCACGGCAAACGTGGCGGTGTGTTGATGGGTGCGCACGCGCAGGGTAATTTGTCCATCGTCGGTATATTTGGCAGCGTTGCCGAGCAGGTTGAGCAATGCCTGCTGAAATCGTTTGGGATCGACCAGGATTGTGGGCCATACGTCGGGATAATCGCGCACCAGCGCAATATCAGGGTTTCGCAGAAGGCCAGGTATGCTGTTCATCGCATCGTCACAGACCGTTTTTAGATCAACTATTTGTCGCTTGAGCCGGAACTCGCCCGCATTCATCTGGGCTAGATCGAGCAAATCGTTGAGCACGCTCATAGTGTGCCAGCCGGATTTTTCAATGCGTCCCAGGTAATCGACTTGCTTGTCGCTGACGTTGCCTACTTCACCCTGGCCTAAAATGTGGGCAAAGTTGACTATAGTGTTGATGGGCGTACGCAGTTCATGGCTGACGTGGTTCATAAAACGGGTGCGTAAATCACGCTCCGAAACGGCCGTTTTTCGGGCTTTCTCCAGCTCTTCATTCACGCTGCGCAAACGGCCGTTGGCCAAGCTCAACGCTTCCTGAATGGCAAACAGCTCATCCCGCCGGTGTTGCGCTTTTACATGAAGCGCGCTTACCGACTCAACCGCCAGCTGCCATTCAAGCGCCGAAAAATAGGCAGCGCCGGCCACGAACAGATTTACAATGACAGGGCCAGAAAGCTGCTGAGCCAGGCTCCACATCTCATGTGTGTGGCTGCTGATGCCAAGCGCCGTCAAGACGGTGGCTGCACCCCAGGTGACAAAACCGTAATCTGGCTGAGTAAACATGCTGCTGGCGATGATGAGTACCGCAAAGAAGTAGGGAATCATGCTGCCGGGTTCCCAATTCTTTAAGATAAGGAGGAAAAATATGAGAAGGTGAACGGCCGTAAAAATAATGGTTCCCGTTGCCGTGCGCTCTGTCTTAAGGAAGCGCCAACCGATGAATCCGCTGACGATGGCCAGGACCATGCTGAGCCAGAGATGCCAGGTGAGGGCCAGGGTATCGTCGGCCAGGGCAGCCAACATGGTGGCAAGGGCCGTTGCCCCGGCAATCAGTGGAATCAGGATTGCGGCCGTATCCGTTCGCAGTTCAGAAGAGTAGGCTTGGCTCATGACGACTCATTTTAAGGCTAAACAGGCGTCATTGCCGTATAAATTGTGTTAAGTTGTTGGGCGAAAGCGGTCGGTGGCGAAATGACGAACCAGGCAGATACGCATGAGCCAGAGGGGGTTATTCATCTACTCGCCAGCCAAGTGCTGCCAGATTGGCTTCGGCGAGAAGCTCGGCAGGCAGATCGGCCAGCGTCATTTCAGCTTCCGCGGCTATGCTGCCATCGGGCAGGCGAATTTCACCAACAGCTTTACCCAGCCGACCGCGCAGTTTGACAATGCGACCAACGGCCGTTAGCTCGGTCTCGGTGGGCACGGGATGACGGTACTTTACTTCCAGCTTCACAGACATCATGAAATGGTGCGGATCACCAATCATGGCAACGCGGGCTACGACTTCGTCCAGCAGGGCAGCGACAATGCCGCCGTGCACCACGCCGGGATAGCCCTGATACGCCTCTGGAATGGTGTGGGTGGCGTAGACTTCGTTACGGCCGTTGTCATAAAAGGTGACATACAGGCCGTGCGGGTTGTTGCGGCCGCAGACAAAACAGTCGTTGGAATTGGGTTGTTTGTTCATATGCATCATCGCTTTATTTAATAACAAAAGGAAGAAAGAATGGCTCGGTCACGTAAAAATCATGGCTGGTTTTCTGGCCGTTAAAATCAACTTCAAATTGCCAATTCCCCGCTGGTGCGTTGGCAGGCAGCGTATAGGCCCAATACCACCATGATGCGGCATAATGATCCGCGTTGCTGTTGTGTGTCCAACTGGCGAAAACCGTACTATCAGGTCGATAAATGGTGTAGATGCTGGCCTGACTAATGAGCTGATCCCGATAGTAGGTGGTGAAGTAGATTGTATCGTTGGGGGCAAAAAAAAGCGCTTCATGACTGGTTTCTGGGTTCGGGCAGGTCGCAAAATCGACGACAGCCAAGCCAGTGGTTATTTTGTTGACGGCCGAATCGTAATACGGCCGTTGTGTGTTCCACCAGGATGTGTCATTCAGCGTATTGCAGCTGCCTGCATAGGGATCGATCAAGGCGTTGCTGTTGTCGTACAGTTCAAAATGGAGATGTGGAATGGTAGAGCTGCCGGAACTGCCAACCACGCCCAAATAATCACCCGCTGTTACGGCCGTTCCCACATCTTCTGCTGTAAGCGACCCATTTTTAAGATGACCATACCAGGCTACAGAGCCGTCTGCGTGCTGAACATAAATGGCGTTCCAGGTGCCGCCAAATGAACAGCTGCGGTCAAAGTTGCCGTCTTGCTTCAGTACAATCACGCCATCGGCTGCCGCCACAACCTCGACTTCACTATTATCCATTTTGTTCCAGGCAAATGGCCATAAAAAATAATCTGTACCGGCATGGTTGTAGCCAGAGCTGAGATCATAGCTACGATCCCCACAAGCATAATCAAGCACCATATCGGGCACTGCGGCATTGTGGTCTACAAAGTTTGAGGTGGCATGATAGCCTTCTGTGCTGCTGGAATCGGCCGTTTTTAACGGCCATTCAAGCTGAGTCGGAAGGGCACCCGCTGTCCCCAGCGGTTGGCTTGTCTGCAGCAGATTGACAGAGTCCTCAATCTGACGCTGGATTTCCATGCGCTGACGTGTCGTAAGGTGCTGCACATGCTCAAATATAAATTCGCCTCCGCCGGACGCTTTGGGCTGAGGGAAACTTGTTTGGGCTTTTATAGGATGAATCGCATCATGGCTCACGGCTGCTTGTATGAGCAGTGGCAACAACATTAAGACGGCGTAAACTACTTTAGCGAAAAGTTTCTTGCTAACCATAATCGTTTAGACAGACAATCGGTGGCGTTTTTATCAAGGCGAAAAGTATAACAAAGAGATTGGGTATAATAAAGCGGATGAACGAGGAACGATCGATACCGATTAATGAGGCTGTGCAGATTCCGTTAGCGGAGTTGAACTTTCGCTTTTCTACCAGCAGCGGGCCAGGCGGGCAGCATGTGAACAAGAGCGCTACGAAGGTCACGCTGCTCTTTGATGTTGCCCATTCACCGAGCTTGTCGGAAGCGGTACGGCTGCGGTTGATGAAGAAGTTGGCCAATCGGTTGGATAAGGAAGGGATGCTGCAGCTTCACGTGCAGTCCTCGCGCAGTCAGCATCGAAATCGGGATACGGCCGTTTCCCTCTTTCAACAACTGCTCGCCGATGCCCTAAAGAAACAAAAAAAGCGCCGCCGCACCAAACCCTCAGCTGCTGCCCAAGAAAAAAGAATCGCAGAAAAGAAAAAGCGCGGTCAGCGCAAACGAGAAAGAAGGAAAGATATTTACGATTAAAACGCAAGCCCAAGCGTAAATCTTCTATCAAAGAATAACGCCGTCTGGGTCGTTGCCCGAATCCAGCATCGCTTTACGCACATCTACTGTGCTGAGCAAAATAAGCCCCACGACAAAGAAAATGATCAACGAAACAATGGCAATACGCTGCGAGCCCGTCAATTGTACCGCCGCGGCAAAGGCCAGCGGTCCCAGCCACGATGTGCCCCGCTCGCTAATCTCGTAAAAGCCGAAATATTCTGCTTCATGGTCCGCGGGAATCATCTGGGAAAAGAGGGACCGACTTAGAGCCTGGGATCCGCCCAAGACAATCGCCACAAAGCCACCCATAATAAACAGCTGCGTCTCGTTCGTCAGGAACGCATAGGCATAAATGACCAGTGCCGACCAAATGACCAGGCTGATCATGATCGAGCGTCTGGCACCGATGCGTTGAGCCAAATAACCAAAAGCAAACGCGCCCACAAAGGCCACAAACTGGATGATGAGCACCAGCAGCAGCAAACTACTGGTTTCCACCCCCAATTCATCGGCGGCAAAGGCGGTGGAAACAATAATGACGGTTTGAATGCCATCGTTGTAAATGAGGTAGGCGATCAGGTAGCGTAGAGTGGCTGGGTATTTTTGGCGCAAGTCACGCAGGGTATGGGCAATTTGTCGAATTCCGTGAGAGAAGAGCGTCGCCCCGTCTGGTAACTGGCGGGTGGCGTCACGTGCTTTTAGCCGCTTTTGCGGGAAAAGGTAGGTGAAGAGCAGCCACCAAACGCCAGCACTGGCCAGGCTAATCCGTACGGCCAGGCCCGTGTCTTCCATCAGGTTGAGCAAGGCCAGGTTGCCCAACAGCAGCAGCCCGCCCCCCAGGTAACCATAGGCAAAGCCGCGCGAGCTAACCGCGTCACGCTGGTCGGGTGAGGCAATTTCTGGCAAAAAAGCGTTGTAAAAGACGATGGCAGCGCCAAAGCAAAGATTGGCAATGATGGCGATGGCGCTGGCAAGAATGACTGCCCCGTTGGTGCCAATGACAGGCATATCGGCCTGGATAGTAAAGAGCAGAATGGTGGTGAATGAGCCGATGTAGGCAAACATCATCATGAGACGCTTTTTGAGGTTGGTGTAGTCGGCAATGGTGCCCAGCAGTGGCAAAAAGAATACTTGAAGCAAGACGGAAAGTGAGGTGGCAAAGGGAAAAATGGCGGCGGGCTGTATGGGAAAGCCAAACAGCATGAGGGGCGTGCTGCTGGATTCCGCCAGAGAAAGAATGTAGGGGCCAAGCAGGGCAGTGACGACGGTCGTGCTAAAGGCAGAGTTTGCCCAGTCGTACATTGTCCAGCCAAAGATTTCTCGTTTATCGTTCAACGTTGCCTCTCATGGTAAAAGTTGCTCACGCAGCGGCTCAAGAGCGCAGAAAAGAGGGTTCTCGGTATGCGTTGTTGTTGCCACACAACGGCCGTTTATAACAATTTCCAACAAGAAAAGCGGCAAGCACCGAAAAAGGGCTTGCCGTCTGGGTTATCTTGGGGGGAAAACGGCCGTTTGGGTTGCCAGATTCATGAGCGGATTATGCCTGCTAACGGCCGTTTCTGCAATGAATATGACGGAACTAATTGATAAACTCTTGTGGTTGATACAGCTGGTTTAAACAAGGATCATAATCTTCACCCAGAATAATTCGGTATTCGTAGTTAAACGCATCATCTTCGGTTAACTGAATCTGGCTACGATACATCCCAAAGATCCAGCTAATCATCCAGTCGAATGAATCTTTGAAATTGGGCCGATAATACAACATTTGCGTAAAAGGTTCGGTCTCTGCGGCCTCCTCGGCAATGATGGGAACAAAGCCGTACCAGGCAAGATTATCTGCTGCCAGCAGCGCCATGTCTGGGTTGCCGCTCGCGTTCACGATTTCCACGGTGATTGGACGGCGATTGGCTCGATTAAGTGATGGCACTCGGAAGAGTCGACTAAATGTCTCCTCTAAATTGTTTTCCCCTTCCCACACAGGCAGTTGAACCTGCGCCCCGCCGGCTGTTTCCCACGGGGTGATGCCGCGCACCATATAAAGATGTTGGACGCCATTTTCCCGAATAGCAGGCGCTAGCGACGCTAACTGCAACATTTTGCCGATGTCTAAATCGGTTTCGACACTGGTTTTGTACGCATCCCACAGCGACGGGAATTGGGTGATCAAGCCAACATCGACGCCCTGGTTAAGCAGGGCGCGCAGCAGCTGTTGTTGGCGACGTCCCCGATCGAAATCATTGGTGGAAAGGCGAGAACGGGCAAACCAGAGCGCCGTATCGCCATCCATGTGGTGGACGCCAGGCTCCAGGGCAAACTGTTCCCAATTGTCCTCATCTTCCTTGTCAAGCTCGGGCGAGATTAGCCGCCAATCTTGCAGGCGACAGCTGACGGCAATCTCTACACCGTCGATGGCATCAACGGCCGTTTCAAATCCCTGAAAATCCACGCGGGCATAGTAATGGATAGGGATGCCAAAATTGTACAAAATTGTTTGTTTTAGCAGCTCCACACCCCCTAACGAAATCGCTGTATTCAAACGATTCATGATTTTTCCGGGAATGTAAACGTAAAGATCGCGCGGCAGCGAAATCATGGAAGCCGTGGGACCATCCTGGTTAATGGAGACAATGATCATCGTATCCGTGCGCGTGTCGTCGGAGCCCAGGGCGGTATCGCTGCCCAGAAGCAGGATGTTGGTGGTGTTCTCGGGCACTTCAAACGTTGGGACCGCCGTGGGAACGGCCGTTGACGGTGTTGGAATGCCCTCGCGCAGCTCCTCTGGGGCGCTAATGGTGAGTACCGGCTCCAGCTGAGGTAGACTGGTGGGGGTTGCCGTGGGCACCGGTGTACTTGTTGATTTAGGCGTTGCTGTCGCTTTGTTTTCCTGCGTGGCGTCAGGGGTGGTTGCGGTAGGTTCCTTTATGGTTACCGTTTCCGATGGCTCGGGCGTGGGAGCATTTGGCAACGGCGTATTGGTTGGATCGCTGGCGGCCACTTGGATAACAACGGTGGGGGCCAGTGTCGGTAAGGGATTGGCCTGTGCAGTGGCACAGCTGGCCAGCAAAAATATGCCAAATAGCAATAAAATGCCCACATTTTGTGGGTTTGTCAGCAACGCTTTTAGTTTTACAAACATAATTCTCAAATCGATTTCATGAAACTTACATCAATCGGTCAGGTTGTGTAAGTCCTGGGTTCATATTTTGTGTAGCAACGGGGGGCATTATAACATGGCAGATCAACCCCTTGTAAGGATAAATGACGGTCATAGTGAAACAGTAGCGATCCCGTCTGATTGCAGTCAGAAATCTACAATTTTTCGCCAAAGAGATGCTCGGCTCGGCTGAAGACGGCATAGCCGATGATGAAGACAATAACGGCCGTAATAAACGTGCGCAGCAAGGCCAGTGGGTCCATCGGGCCAGGGCCGTTGCTGCCGGTGCCGTTCCCCCAAAGCACCGTGCGGTAACCATCCACAATAGAGGCCATTGGATTAACCCAGCGCATCAGGCGTGCCGGGTTCAGTGTTATCCCCCAAACTTCCGACTGTGTGGCAAAGCGCTCAAATGAGTAAAACACAGGTGTCAGAAAAAACCAGGCGAGCAGGCCGACTTCCAAAATCATCAGCGTATCCCGGTAAAAGGTTTGCAGCGTTGAAAATATGTAAGCCAGCCCCAGCAAAAATACAATCTGCGTCAGCAAAATGAGGGGTACCCAGAGCGCATAAATGGTCAGTCCAATACCAAATGCATACAGCAAAATTAAGAGAATAACGGATGCCAGCAAAAAATTTACCAGGTTTGCCAACATGGTGGCTGTCGGTAGCAAAATACGGGGAAAGTAAACTTTTTTGATAATCGACGCATTGTTAACCACAGAACCGGCGCTGCTCATCATGGTACTGCTGTGGAATTGCCAGGGGATGAGCGCAACCAGGATGAAGATCGGGTATTTTTGGATACCTTCATTTGGAATAAGTACGGTAAACAAGATCGTGTAGACCGACATCATGAGTACCGGGTTCAGTAAACTCCAAACGATACCGAGAACAGAGTTCTTATAGCGAGCTTTTAAATCACGGATGACCAGATTTTTCAGCAGGTAACGGTAGGCATAAAGTTCACGTAGCTTGCCCAAATGCGTTTGGGTTTCATCTGAGTCGAAATAGTTGGAGACGTAGCCGGTCAGTTTTGTTGACATGATTTTTAGTGAAGGCGAGTTGAGCTTCATTTAGATCTGGCCAGCTGCAAACGGCCAAACTTTGCTGATACATTGCGTTCTGAGCGTAAAGCTTTGTTGGCGAACGCATCTCAAGGATTTTATTTTAACCAGTAATGTGGCTTTTTCAACAGGCGCTGCGAGTTTGCGGTGTTTATGAACGGCACAACTGGTCTTATGTTTTGGGAAGTGGTGATTTACTCAAAGATAGGCGTATATTTCAAACAGTGGGTCACAATCGCTTTGTGCCTTGACCCAAATGCCGATAACGCTGCGATACTCCTGCTGGCGAGGTGACAGGCTCCAAGAGCGCATACATTTCTTTGAGGGAAATTCGCCGATTCCGCTGAATTTTTTGCCGTTTTTGCCAAATTAATGAAAGCTTGGTGAGTGCTTGTAAACGGCCGTACAGCGGCGTGATGTCGCGCCTTGTGAGCAGGGCAATTGCAACGGAGCCAAGATCGTAAAGCATGAAGACGGGTAGGTAAAGCAACAGCATTTGCCAGGGATAATTTTTGAGTACGGTCCAAATTTTGTTGCGACCCAACAGTCGGTTTTTGAACGGAGAGCCATCGATGGCAGTAGCGGAATGGCGATGGTGCACAACGGCCGTATCCACGTATAGGCAACCCCAGCCTGCCAGCCTGGCGCGCCAGGCCAGGTCTACATCCTCCAGATAGGCAAAAAAATCTTCATCAAAAAGGCCGATTTGGCTGAGCATGGTTCGTCGGTAAAGTGCCGCCCCGGCGCTGGCGCCAAAAACAGGCAGTGGGTCTGGCTGGGGGGCCTTGTTCGGCTGCCCACCGAGCCGATCCCAGGCAATGCCGGCACGATCCAGGCAAATCCCGGCAGAGTTGATAACGTCTGGCCGATCCCAAAAGAGCAACTTGGCGGCACACATACCCACTGTGGGGTTAGATTCGGCCGTTTCAACCAGGGCCGTTAGCCAGTTGGGCTCAACCTTTGTATCATTGTTGAGGGTAGCGATATAGTCTGCTTCTGAGGCACGAATGCCAATATTGTTGCCGCGGGCAAAGCCCACATTTTTGGTTAGCGAGATGAGACGGACGCTGGGAAACCGCTCTTGCAAAAATACCGTGGAACCATCCGTCGAGCCGTTATCGACAACGATGATTTCAAACGTAGGGTAGGTTAGAGCCAGTAACGAGGGGAGACACAGCGCTAAGTGGTGACGGCCGTTCCAATTGACCACGATGATTGAGACAGTTGCAGACACAGTCAGAATTGTGACATATAAACACAAAACCTACAAGAGACTTTATGAAAAAAATAGCCGAATTTAACCCGGAAATTTACGCCATGCGGCCCTGGTACCACAACTTTGACAAGCTGGGATTGCAGACCGATTTTGGCGATATGGCCATGAGCCGGTCTGAGCAGCTGCGCCGACTGATGCTGCTGCTGTCCCCAATCAAGCCTGCCGGATTTGTCGAAAAAGGTGAGAAACTGTCCCTTAAAACACTCATCAAAGGCAGTCCCAATTCACATCAGATTAACCAGCGACACAAAGAAGCCTTCCTCGTGCCGTATGTACAGGAGGCGTTGGCCGACCTCCCTGCAGAGCCCCGCTGTTTAGACCTGTTTTGCGCAGATGGCTACTACAGTTGTTGGATAGGACAGATCCGGCCTGATGCCATCATTACCGGTGTGGATTTGGATGCCCAGGAAATTGAACGGGCGCGGCTGGCGGCTTCTTCACTGGGCATAGGCAATGCTACCTTCCAGGTGCGGGATATCTGGGAGCAGGTGCAGCAACCGGACGCTTATGATTTGGTGATGTGTGCTGGTGGACTCTATCATCTCACGGAACCCCGCCAATTGCTGGCAGCTCTGCGGCCCATTACTAAAGGATATTTGGTCATTCAGAGCGCCATCACGCTGGAGACAGAAGCAGCAGATTATTTTGTGTCACCTGCGCCTGGCTGGAAGCACGGCAGCCGCTTTAGCCACGCAGGGTTGCGGCAGTGGCTGGGGGCATTGGGTTGGGAAATTGTGAAGGAAGGACGCAACGAATTGACGGGCAATCCACGCCTGTGTGACCGGGGATCAAGCTACTTTTTGTGCCGATAAAGCAAATCACAGAAAGTTTTTTAAAAAACGAAGCGCGATTTCTCTGTGATTTGCTCAAGTCAAAAACAATTTCCCGCTCATTCTTATTCAAAATTCTTAATCAAGCGGGGCGTGGCATCTTCAATACCCGCTCCTAGAACCGTTGGGTATTGAGGACGCACCCTGTTTTTGGCAACACCTATTTTGAATCCAACACGGCCGT
>CBDUOF010000095.1:0-15168 GCA_965368765.1 uncultured Anaerolineae bacterium
CTACATCCCAATGGCCACTTTGGATAGTAGACATCAGCAATCCCAGGTGTTGGGCAATCGGTTCGGGATGAATGCCGCCGAAGCCAGGATTCATTTCGTGCCGGATGTTATGAACGTGGGTACGGCCGCGCGCCAACACTTCGCCAAACGTCCCCCGGCCAGAGCCAAACATGCCATCAGCCACCAGCCGCAGCTCGCCGCTAGAAACGATATCTAGGTCGACCAGGCTGCCAAGGTGTTCATAATAGGCCCAGGCCGGATCGAATTTTTGAACGCGATTTTGCTTGATCGCTTTATCTAAATCCATCAGGTTTGGGCCGCGTCCACTAGACAGGTTGCGTTCCAGCAGTTGCTCAACCCGCTTGTTTTGGGTCGGGCTGGCGCTGCCGCCAAAGCAAGATTTTAGTTTGATGCCGTTGTAGCGGGGCGCATTGTGGCTGGCGGTAATCATCACGCCAGCGGTGGCACTCTTTTGCCGGACGGCATAGCTAATGGCTGGGGTGGGTGTATCGGCGCGAGCCAGCCAGGTATCGATTTGGTTGGCCGACATGACACGGGCAACTTCCGCCGCGTATCGGTCAGACAAAAAGCGGGTATCGAAGCCAATAACGACGCTGGGACTGTCTTCACTTTCTTCGCGAATGAAATCGGCAATGGCCTGCGCTACCAGCCGCAGATTGCCAAAGGTGAATGTTTCACTTATGACGGCACGCCAGCCGTCGGTGCCAAATTTGATGGTCATCGTTTTCTCTCTCTAGGGAGGGGAGTGAAAAGTGTCAAGTAATAAGAGAAATGCAAAGCAATCATTTCCCCTTGCTACTATGACCTTCTTACTTCCTTGCATAATTCAAAATAATTAATAAGTCATTGACATTTGTACCGGTTGGGCCTGTTTGAATGAGATGTGTCGTGCTGCCGACAGCGTCCACTTTCTGAAAATACGTGTAACTATCATTGTTGTTTAGATGGGCGCGGGCAGACTGGCGGTTCTGGACGGTATTTCCGGTGACGGTGGCCCCTGCCATGCCGGTAGGGCCATCGTCACCATCAGTGGCAAAGCTTGTAATGGCGCGGTTGGGCCAGCCAGCCAGGCCAATTGCCGCAGCCAGGGCGGTTTCCAGATTGCGGCCGCCGATGCCGCTGCCGCGAAGGGTGACGGTGGTTTCTCCACCGAGTAGGTAGGCGGTGTCGTCCGGGGCGTCGATAGCCAGGGCCGCCGCCAAGTTGCCTATTTCTCTTGCCTCACCCTCGAGGCGAGTGGTGAGCAAATGTGTGCGGAATCTAAGCGCAGCTGCCGTTTCGGCCGCTGCCTCGGCAGATTGCTGAATGCTGCCTACGATGATGTTATCAACAATGTTGTGTACCGGAGAAGTCGTTGTTGTTGCCAACTCGTCCAGGGCGGTGATGATGGTTTGGTAAACGGCCGTTTCCAAATAATCTTTTACCCGATGTTGCTGCAGAATGGCTAGGGCATCGGCGGCTGTTTCATGGCTGGCTACGGTCGGCCCGCTGCCGATGGCGCTCAGATCGTTTCCGACGACGTCGCTTAAGATTAAGCCGATCACCTTGGCCGGATAGGCCAATCGGGCCAGGCCACCTGCCTTGACGGCGTCGAGCTGACGTCGCACCGTATTGGTGGCTTGAATAGGGCAGCCGCTGGCCAGCAGTGCCTGATTGAGCTGCTGCCAAACGTCTAGCGGCAGATGAGGCTGGGTAAACAAAGCAGAGGCGCCTCCTGAAATCAGGCAAAGAACGAGATCGTTCTCGGTCGTCTGTTCTAGAGACTTTAGAACGGCCGTTGTTGCCGCCAGGCTTGCTTTACCGGGGACGGGGTGGTTGCCCGTGTAGCCGGGCAGCGAGAGCGCATCGTTTTCTGGTAAATGTTTGCAAATGATGCCCCCAGACACGGCCGTCTTTCCCACTGTATCCAGCACTGCCTGGGCCATTGGTACAGCTGCTTTGCCCACGCTAACCAGAATGAGACGGCCGTTTTCCAGGGGAAAATGGTGTTGGCCGATCGTAAGGCCACTTTTGCTGCGCTGCAGGTGGTTGGAAACGGCCGTGTAAGGATCAGCCGCAGTAAGGGCAGCCGAAATCATTGCCTGGATGTGTGTTTGGTGGTGGGCAAAATTTGGCTGGGTCATAAATTACGGTTTTAGAATGGTTGCAACGGCTTCCTCAGCCGCCAACTGCGGTGTTTTGGCCAGGGTGACGACATCAAATACGGCATTGTTTAAGGCGGTCATGATGCTGCTGTTCCGGCTGAAAGGCATTGCCCGGGAGCGGCTGAGCTGCTCTTTTGCAAACATGACGTAGCTGTCTTCTTGGGGCCAAAAGGCTAATGCCGCCTGGCGTGCTGGCAAAAAGTTGCTGGCATAGCTCCACTCACCCAATTGGTCACTGGAAATAAGGCTGTTGAGCAGTTCGCTCACCAATTCGCGCTGGGTCGGGTTTGCCGTGCTAATGGCCCAGGCCCACCCGCTTACCAAAGGGGGCACAACGTTTTGCCTGCCGGGAACGGCCGTCACCAAATAGACCCCATTTTCATCACGCTGCTGCAAATACTGTTCGCTGCTCGTGATTGTAAAATCGGCCGAACCGGATTGAAAGAGCTGCCAGGATTCCTGTAATGAGGTGTAGTTGCTGCTCTGGTCCAGAATGAATCCGCTGCTTTTGGCAGTGAACAGCTGCTGCAGTGCTGTCGCCAACGGTTCTACCTGCAGGGCGACTTGCCCAGCTTCATTCGTCAGTGAACCGCCCGCCTCCAGATAAAATTGCAGGGCCAGCGTGCCGCCTGGCGTGCCGCTGGCGGGAAAGACAAAGCTGTAGGGTAACGCTGTCAATGGCTCCCAAAGGGTGGGAATGGTCGATGTGACGGTTGTGCTGTTGTAAGCCAGATGGTGGAGGCCCGTCAGGGCAAAGGGATAGCCACTGACCTGATTCTCCTTCAGGACAAGATTGAGCGCTGACGGGTATAAATCTTCAAGGAGTGCCGTATCTATGAGGTCGCCCATTGGGTAAATGAGCTCTTCTGTCAGTGCCGGACCCAGTTGATCGATGGGGATGACAATTAGATCTGGCAAGATAGTTGGCGCCACCGTGCGGCCGGTGCGCAGATAATTCAAGATGCCGCTTTGACCGCTCACCAACTTTTGTTCAACTGTGATGTCTAAGGTGGGGTGGTTGGTGCGGTAGGCTGCCAGCTGGGCATTTAAAATGGCGGCACCCTCCTCTGTGGCCAGCGCAATTTCCGGTGGAATCCAGACCCGCAGCGACGGCCGTGTTTGGGTAACGGCCGTTGCCGGAATGGCAATATCCGGCGTCGCTTCTTGCGCGGGCGTGCCCGTGGCCACGACCGTATCCCCTGCCGTGGTGCCGGGGGTGCTCTCTCCGTTTGTCGTTTGGTTGAGGCTGTTGGCTAAATCACAGCTGACAGTGAGCCATAACAGCATAAGAAGCAGAATTGGAACCTTTTTGTTCATGGGCATGTTCATGCTTGGAAGTATACCTGTGATCAATTAAACGGTCATTTGCGCCGTGTCCCAGCTTAGGATATTCTTTGCCTATGATGTTCATTCTTTGGTTTGATCGCCGCTTTAGCGAAGCCACCCTGTTTGGGTCCATTTTGCCTCGTCCTGCTACCGGTGCGCCGCCTCATTGAACTTTATGTAAACTAGAAAACGTTATTTCAAGGCCGAGGCGATTAATTGTCTCGGCCTTTTTTGTTTTAGAAATTGGAGTAAGCCATGGCTGAAATTCTGTTTAATTTAGACAAAATATCTGTTTCTCTTGCGGGTAAACTAATCCTGTCCGGTTTGAGTTGGGAAGTGCAAGATCAGCAGCGCATTGGCCTGGTTGGCCCAAACGGTGCCGGCAAATCAACGTTGCTGAAGTTGGTGGCGCGGGAGTTGGATCCGGATGAAGGTAATATTTTCCGTAAATCTGGGCTTACCTGGGGCCGATTGGCGCAGGAACCTTCTTTGCCCCCTGGCCGAACCTTGGTGGCAGAGGCAATGACGGCCGTTCCCGAAATTGCTGCTGTCAACCTGAGACTGGCAGACCTTGAGAAGCAAATGGGCACGCCCGCCATTTATGAGGATGACGCAAAGCTAAGCCGGGTGATGGCTCAGCATGAAAAGTGGCTTCATCAGTTGGACCAACTCGACGGTGCCAGCTATGAAAGTCGGGTAAAAGAAACGCTCGTGCGATTGGGCTTTTCTCATGAACAGTGGAACACGCTGACAGATCATCTAAGTGGCGGACAAAAGAAGCTGGTCATGCTGGCAAAATTATTGGTGCAGCAGCCTGATTTGCTTCTGCTAGATGAGCCAGACAATCATCTGGACCTGGAGGCGAAGCGCAAGCTGGAGGGCGTCATTCGCAGCTACGCTGGCTGTGTGGTGATCATTTCCCACGATCGCTATCTGTTGGATGAGATTGCAACCCACATCGCAGAAATAGAAAACGGCCGAATTACCCTTTACGCTGGAAATTACACGGCCTATACCAACGAACGCGAGCTGGCACGGCTGCGACAAGCGCAGATGTATGCTGCCCAACAGAAAGAGATTGCCCGTATCGAAGCCGCAATTGCTCGCTTTGAACTGTGGGCGTCTATGGTGGTGAATGAACGGCATATCAAGCAAGCGCGCAGCCGCCGCAAAATGCTAGACAAGATGGATAAGGTGGAAAAGGTAGCCGAACAGCGGCGCATCACGCTGGATTTGGCGGGCTGGCGAGGCAGCAACAAGGTGCTGGAGCTGGAAAATGTTACCCGGGGGTTTGAAAACGGCCGTCTTATCTTCAATCAGCTCAACCAAATCTTATGGCACGGCGAGCGGGTGGGACTGGTTGGCCCCAATGGGGCGGGCAAATCATTTTTGCTAAAGCAGCTGCTGGAGCCAGAAACGATTCACAGTGGGCAGATCAAAATCGGACCGAGTGTAAAAATTGGTTATTATGCCCAGGAACACGAAACGCTGGATTACAGCCGCGATCTCATTACTGAAATTCGCCAATCCGCCCCGGTGAGCCGGGAGGTGGCGGTGGCCTTTTTGCATCGCTTTTTGTACAGCTATGACCAGATGCAGCAGCCTATCAGCAAGTTGAGCGGCGGCGAGCGCAGCCGATTGCAGCTGGCCAAGTTAGTGTTGGAACGGCCGAATCTCCTCGTGCTGGATGAACCAACCAACAACCTGGACATCGCCTCAATCGAAGTATTAGAGCAAACGCTGGACGAGTTTGAGGGAACGCTGCTCATCGTTTCCCATGACCGCTACTTTTTAGATCAGGTTGTGGACCGGGTGATTGAGTTGAACGACGGCCGTTTCACGGAATTTGATGGCGCCTATACGGATTATTTGTTGGCAAACGAGTAAATTTGTTCTTGTTGCCCTGCTGATCGCGCACGAGTTTGCCAAATTTAACTATCGTAATGATAAATTTGCATGATGCGTTTGATGGCGTAAATCGCTTCAGACGGCCGTACCGGATTGCTGGGCAGCTCCATGCGTTTTACGAGCCTGTTGAGAATCTGATTGGCCAGGGTAAAGCCGTTGGGCAAATCGTTGTACCGCTGCAGCAGCGATTCGGCTAGCTGAATATCTACCTCGGTGAGCTTGTCTACGGGCCATTTGGCCGCTTCTCGTTCGGCTGTGCCGGGAGCGCGGCTAAGGACAGGGTTGGTGGGGGAGGTGGTTTTATTGAGCGATTCCAGGGAAACGGCCGTTTGCTCTCGCACCACCAGCGTATTTGCTGCCAAATCGCCCAGCCTGCGTGCTTTGCCATCAATAAACATTGTTACCAGGCCCAGGCCATAAGCGCCCGGTAAAAAATCCACCAATCTTACCAGGTTACGAATGACCGATTCTGCCAGGGTGATGGGCGTCCCGTCGGCCCGAATGACGCGGATGCCCACCTGGCGTTTGCCCGGCGAGCTGCCGTTCCAGCGCATTTCAAAAAAGATGTAGTAGCCCCAAAGGAAAGCAAAACTTACTAATGAAAGCAAAGCCACCACAAATGAATTAATCTGGCCGCCATCCAGACCCCGCAGCAAAAAATAGGCGAGGATGCTGTTTGCTGCAACCAGCAGCAGGGCAATAATGGTCGTATCAATCAGCGCCGCCAGGAAGCGGGAGCCAATCCCCACAACTTCGTAATCAAAAACCACATTTTCTGGCGTGTCAATATTTAGAAATTCATCGGGTGCTGTCATAATTAATTCCACTGTTAGCGATCTTTATTACAAAGAAACGAGCAAACCGTGCAACGGCCTTTTCTTTGTTCCTTTCGCCTTTTGTTTCTTTGTCTAAATCTCTCAAGTATAATCATCTTCATGAATGCAGAACAATTTTACCGGTCACGCCAGGCGGATTGGCAACAGTTAAGCGCACTGCTAGATAAAAGTCAACAGATGAACCAGCTCAGCCCGGATGAAGTGCAGCATATGGGCTTGCTCTACCGCTCGGCAACGGCCGATTTGGCCCTGGCTCAGCGAGAATTCCCGCAGCAGCAGGTGACATCTTTTCTCAATCAACTGGTGGCGCGTGGGCACGCAACCATTTACCAGGGGGAGCCGCTGGCGCTACGTCGCTTGAAACAGTATTTAATGGTTGGCTTTCCCGCCACGTTCCGGGAGTCGCTGCCCTTTTTCATCACGGCAGCCCTGCTGGTTATTGTCCCAGCCCTCATTGCCGGGTTCCTCACCAACTGGCAGCCAGATGCCTCCATCTGGTTGCTGCCCGCCAACGTGCAGGAGCTACGGGCGTTGATTGAAGACCAGGAGCTTTGGACGAATATTCCGATTGAAGAACGGCCGTACGCCTCGGCTTTTATCATGTCCAACAACATCCAGGTTTCCTTCATGGCCTTTGGCGGCGGCATCACGGCAGGGCTGTTCAGTCTCTACATCCTTATCTTCAATGGCCTGCTGCTGGGTGGCATCACCGGCCTGACCGCCCATTATGACGTGGGGTTTGAGCTGTGGACCTTTGTCATTGGCCACGGCGTCATTGAGCTGTCGGCCATCTTCATTGCGGGTGGCTCCGGGCTGATGCTGGCCTGGGCAATCATACATCCTGGCCTGCTCACGCGGGGGGATGCCCTCATGTTGGCGGCGCGCAAAGCAGTGAAGCTCATTATTGGCTGCGTGCCCATTCTTATTATCGCGGGTCTGATTGAGGGATTTATTTCTCCCAACGAAAATATTCCCTGGCCGGTGAAGTGGAGTGTGGGCGTGATGACCGGCGTGTTATTGTACAGTTATTTGCTGCTAGTGGGGCGGGGTGCAGAAGCTGAAAAGTAAGTGACTCACTCGTTTCTCACTCGTCGGAATAACAAATGCCAACAGAACTTACTCATCATTCCCTTTGAGCAATTTACTCATATTAATTCCGGTGATGTTAAACCCAACTTTTTCGTATAGCTGTCTTGCCCTGTCATTTTTATAAGCAACGCGGAGCTTCACTTGTTTTGTCCCGGATTTTGCTAATTGTCCCTCCAAGATAGCCAGAGCGGCTTTGCCATGCCCTTGCCCTCGAAATTCCTTGAATACAACAAAATCTAGAATAAATGCTGTTGCGCCATCATCGTATAACTTATACCAGAGATATCCAATTGTATTATTTTTGTTTTGGGTAATGCACAGCAAGTAATGATTAGGGGTGTCGACCGTTTGAGGCAAATCTTCCGCCAACTCCTTACTTGCTATGATGCGACTTTGCTCTAGTGAGTGGCCGTAATTAGCAGAAATTTCATCAGCATAATCAACGATGAAGTAGTCGCGGTAAGCTGAGAATTCATGCGCTTGCATTGCTTTAAGAGTAATCATAATTGTCTTCTATTTTTATCCAGAATCATAAGTCTAAAGCATTGTCTTGGCTTTCAGTTCCAGATAGCGGTTGATGACGGCGATGGAGAGCTTGTTGGCAGGCACGTCCAGGGTGAGGACGCCTTGCTGGCGCAGGTGATCTAGGGTGACCTGGCGCTGATCCAGCAGTTGGGCGGCGGCCATACGTTGGTATGCTGTTTGGCTGTCTTCCGGCTGCTGCTGGGCCGCTTGCACCACATCTGGGTCGCTGATGGTAACGACCAGCGGCAAGCTGCGCCGCGCCAGCAGCGAAGCGTGCTTCACTAAACTGTCCAGGCTGATCCCATGCGTTAAATCGGTGAAAATGACGACAAGGGAGCGTTTGCGCTGTTTGGCGGCCAGGTAGCTGATGGCACGGCCGTAATCAGACTCCACCGGTTGGGCTTCCACAGCGTAGAGAAGCTCCAACATGCGGTAGAACTGACCACGTCCCTGGCGGGGGGAGAGGTAATGCTGTACCTCGCTGGCAAAGCTCATCATGCCCATTTTGTCCCCCTTGCCCGTAGCCACATAGCCCAACAACAGCACAGCGTTGACCACATAATCCAGCTTGGCCATCTGCGCCACCGGGCTTTGCATCATGCGGCCCACGTCCAGCAGCGCGATGACGTTTTGGCTCCGCTCAGTCTGGTATTCTACGGTGACAGGGCGGTTGCGCCGGGCTGTGGCTTTCCAGTCGATACGGCGGTATTCGTCGTCAGGCAGATATTCGCGTAGCCGTTCAAACTCGGTGCCTTCGCCAAATTGGCGCGTATTGCGCAGGCCAATCTCTTGCAGGCGATTGCGCCGCAGCAGTAAATCATAACGGCGCACGTCCAGCAAATTGGGATAGACTTTCACTGGCTCAGTGAGCGGCAGGTTGCCTTGTCGAATGGCCAAACCCAGCGGCCCTTGCCAGCGCAAATTCAGATTGCCAAACTGGTAGTCGCCGCGCCTCAAGGGATGGATCGTGTAGGTGGCTTCCCAGGAGCGGCGCGGCTCGATTTGGCCGCTCAGCAGGCGTTCAGAAATGGTGAAGGCGTCAGGCGGTTCATCGCGCAGCCAAACGGTGGCGGAGCGGCGGCTCCGGTTGCGCACGTAAATCTTGATGGGGTTGTCGGCGCCAAGACTGAGCTTTTGATCATGTTCGCGCCGGATGTCGAATCGTTTTTCGATCGATTCGGCCGTTTTCCAATCGAAGCCTATGAGCAGGCAGACAACAGCAAAATAGGCAGCGGCAATCCACTGCATGAGCGGCAGCCAGGTCGCCGCTGCCAAAATGGGAGCGGTGAACAGTAAAATAAGGATGCCACGATTGGTAGGCTGCATAGTTATCATTTACCCACAGATTTCGCAGATTAGTGCAGATTTAGTTTTCTGGAGCCAAAACAGCTGCGTAAGGTGCGTGAATCTGTGAATTTATCTCCTTTTTACGGTCATCATCATGCCGTGTTTGGGACGGATGGTGACGAGCGGGTCGGCCACGATCGGGTGGTTGGGAAGTAGCTGTAGGCGGTATTTTTGGGTAACGGCCGTTAGCACCAATCCCATCTCCACCTTGGCAAATTGATCGCCAATACACAGCCTTGCGCCGCCGCCAAAGGGAAAATAGGCGTAGCGCGGTCGCGTTCCGCTTCTGGCAAGAAATGGTCCGGGTGAAATTGGTCGGGCTTTTGCCAGAAACCTGGATGTCGCTGGCTGGTATATGGACTCATAATGATAATGCCGTTGGCAGCAATGGGGCAGCCATGGATCGTGTCTGCCTCGATAGCACGGCGGGTAATAACCCAGGCGGGTGGGTACAGGCGTAGCGCCTCGTCGATCACGCGCTGGACGGTGGGCAGCTTGGGCAGATCGCTGGTGGTGGGGGAACGGCCGTTCAGCACCGTATCAATCTCGGCTACCATAGCCGCCTCCACGTTGGGGTGCTGCGACAGCAAATAAAAGAGCCAGGTTAGCCCGGAAGCGGCCGTTTCGTGCCCGGCCACAATGAGCGTGATGATTTCATCCCTTAGCTCTGTCCGGTTCATTTTCACCTTGGTGTCCCGGTCTTCGGCCGCCAGCATATGGCTCAAAATATCGTTTGGATTGCCGCGACCCCGCTGATGGTCGCTAATGGCCTGATCAATCAGGGCATCCAGCTTATGAAGGCCAGCGCGGAAGCGGCGGTTGCGCAGAGTTGGCACAAACAGCGGCAGCATCACGGGATGCTGGGACCGATAAACGACGTAATCGAGCATCATCAGAACAGCCTGAGCCAGTTCACTGGCTTCTTTTTGCAAATTGATGCCTAGCAATGCCTCGCCGATTATTTCCAGCGTCACCGTCATCATCGCTTCATCCATGTCGATGGGCTGGCCAGTTTGGGCAAATGTTTCCCAGACGCGCAGCATGTTTTGGGTAATCGTGATCATCGTTTCGCCCCAGCCCAGGACCTGCTGCCGATGAAAGGCAGGCTGAATCATGCGTCGCTGCCTGCGCCAGAAACGGCCGTCGCTGGTGAGTAGGCCGTTCCCCGTAATGTTGGCCAACGTGTTGTATTGCACGGTTCTTTTACTGTAGTTGCGTTGGTTGGTTACCAGCACATGCTCTACCAGATCAGGGTGATTGAGCTGGTAGACGTTCCACAACCCAAGGGGATAGTGAATAAAGTCCCCGTGCTCTGCGGCACTGCGCTGCAAAAATGCCAGCGGATCTTGCTGAATTTCCGGGATGCGCAGCGGAGAAAGTCTGACCTCGTTGAGGGTGGGGGTGGAAACGGCCGTATTAATCATGAGAATTTAATTGTGTACTTGAGTAACAGAATTACCCAATTTGCCAATTACAAATGGTTATCTTGGCACCTCAACCTGGCCCAACAGCCGCCGAATGACGCCGTCGGCGTTGAGTCCCTCAATTTCGGCTTCTGGCTTGAGCAGGATGCGGTGGCGGTAGACCGCTGGAGTCACAAATTTCACGTCATCGGGGGTAACAAAGTCGCGGCCCTGCAGGGCGGCAAATGTCTTGGCAGCGAGCAAAACATGCGTTGCGGCGCGGGTGCTGGCCCCCAGCGTTAAGTCCGGGGATTGACGCGACGCCGCAGCAACCTGGGCAATGTAATTCAGGATGCCCTCTTCCACGACTATTTGGTTGATGGCTTGCCGCGCTTCGGCAATAGACTCAGCTGGGAGCTTAGCTGTTAGCCCGGTGGCGGCCAAATCGTGGGCGTCAAAGCCGTTGTGGTAGCGGCGCAGGACCTCGATTTCCGTATCCAAATCAGAATATGGCACGGTGACCTTGAACAAAAAGCGATCCAGCTGCGCTTCTGGCAGCGGATAGGTACCTTCATACTCAATTGGGTTTTGGGTGGCGATCACCATGAAGGGTATCCCCAGCGGGTAGCGGGTGCCTTCCAGGTTCACCTGTCGTTCTTCCATCGCTTCCAGGAGTGCTGATTGGGTTTTGGCCGGTGCACGATTGATCTCATCGGCCAGCAAAATCTGGGTGAAGATGGGCCCCTTTTTTAGATGAAATTGTCCGCTGTTGATATCAAAGACGGAGGTGCCCAAGATATCGGAAGGCATCAGGTCCGGGGTAAACTGGATGCGACTGAAGCGGGCCTGCACGAGTTTGGCCAATGTTTTGGCCATCAAAGTTTTGGCCGTGCCGGGAACTCCTTCCAACAGCACATGCCCGCCGGTGAGCAGGGCAATGGTGAGCATCTCGAATGGTTCATCCAGGCCAACCAGCACTTTGTCGGCTTCTTGCCGCAAGGTTTGGAAGATGGTTTTCAGGTCGGTTGGTTCCATTTTTTCTCCTAGTTATCGTTGAACGATGTTCTGTATCCGGTTATCCACAATTGGGTTGCTGTTTACGGTTCACCGGTTGCCAAACAAAGCGGCTTCGCGCACGATCTGCACCATTTCTGTTTCGCTGACTTTGGTTTGGGACAGTTTCTGCAGCAGTTGACCCAGGGCGGCGCGATCCAGATTAGGTTGGTAGGTGGCTAGCTGGGCAATGAATTCATCATCTGGCAGGTTTGGGTTGAGACGATAACGCTGGCCTAAATCCCGCTTGAGCCGATCGTGATAATGTTGCAACACGGCCGTTCTGTGTCCGGCCCTTCGACTCAAATTGGCAATCCCGGAAATATACTCCAGCGGGGCACGTCGCGTAATCGCCTGGGGCAGCGGGACGGGGCGACCAAAGCGACGACCGCGCAGCACAAGCGATAGAAAAACGATCGCCAGCGCCAGCAGGAGCGATTGTCCCACCGGAGTGCGCTGCAGCCAATTGTTAGAGGCCAGGGCTGCGTCGGCCGCGGGACGCACCCCGTGGTGCCACTCATCAAACCAAACGGTTTCTAAATTTGGTGCAGCGCTCATCAGGTTTAGCACCAGTTCCGCGTTGCCCGGCGTTTGCAGCCCTTCATTGCTGAATGGCTCGGTGAGGCTGGTCAGAATAATACGGCCGTTTCCCTCGGCAAAGACCAGGGCGGCGGGCTGCCCGCTTTGGTTGGCCAGCAGCGTGACCTGCTCATCCTGCGTGGTGCGCAAGAAGTAGGGCGTGTCCGTGGTGAGTTCCGCCAGCGGTGGAGATTGCAGGAGTGGCGTTTGGTTTGAAACGGCCGTGTTCGCCGATGGCACCAGGCCAAAGCTAATCTCTAACTGCTGAGCCAGGCTACTTGTACCTTGTTCATTTCCGGCAATCAGCAGCGAACCGCCATCGGCCACCCAGCGGCGTAAAATCTCCCATTCGCCCGTGGAGAACATGACTGTGGGTTCCAGAACCAGCGCCAAATCGACCCCGGTTGGTACGCTAAATGTTGGACTCACCGATTCGATCCGCTTAATGTTTTGCGATTCTAAAAAGCGCGAAAGTGCCTGGCTGCCGTTTGGCTGGGTAGAAAATGAGGCCAACGGCGGTTGTTGCAAACTGGCTTGTGCCTGCTGCACGACCGTGATAGTGGTAAACAACACCAGCAGCAAGAAGAGTGCCAGGGCGAGCCAGGCATCGCGCGTGAGCGCTTGAGATAGCCGTTTCATCGCGCCTCCTTTTGCTGTTTGAGGGCTTCCACGCGCTGGGCATACGCCGCGTATTCAGTGGCGGTTAAGGTTTGGAAGCCGTACCAGACGCGGTCGAACACGTCGATCACGTCGCGCAGGGTGGTGGCCAATTCAGGCCGGTGGGCCACAGTGCGCAAATATTCCCGGTTGGTCAGGGAGCGATCGTAGCGAAGCAAGCCACGTTCTTCAAGCAGCAGTAAAGAGGAAAGATAGAGGTAGCGTACGGCCGTCCTGTAATCGCCCGCCGTCGAAAGCTCCTGGGCACGCTGCAGCGCTAAATCGGCCGTCAAAGGCTCCCCGCCGAGTTCAGACTCCGCCGCCAGCACCGCATCGCCAGTCAGGTTAGCGAGTACGCCGCGTAGGCCAAATGCCAATGCCACCACGATTAGCACCGCCGCCAGACCAACCATCAAGTTGCTCAATGGAATCTGTAGTGCACTGCCTTCTGGGAAAAGCTGAAGGAAAAAATCCTCAATGCGCTGGCGCACGTCCTGCCAAAGTCGCTGGAAGAAATTGGGCTCATCTGGCGCGTACTGAAACTCCGGCTGGCTTAAGATAGCGGCCAGCGCAGCTTCATCCAGCGTGGGAAATGTTGGCTCGGGCCAACCGTGGCGGCTGCTTAGGTAGGCAGTAAGCTGGGTGGTGATACTTTCTGTGCTGCTGTCACCTTCCAGTTGCTGAATGAGGTAACCGTGGTCGATGGCTTGAAAACGGCCGTCTGGTAGCTCGATCTCTGTGATGGCGGCGAGTTGGGCAGCTGCACTTGCGCGCACGGCCGTTTCATCAACTTGTGCAGCAGCTAAGTCGTTGCGAATCTCTGTGATGGTGTCCCAGTAGGCGGCCAGCGGCATGGCGTTCGCCTGGGCATAAATTGGCTGAACCGTTAGCGACACAAGCAGCATCAATATGATGAGCTGAATGGACTCCCGCCTGCGCAGGCAGAATAACCGTGATCTAGGCGACCTTGGCTGAAAACGGCCGTCGCTTCTCCAAAGATCCATCAAACGCCACCTGCTATCCCGCCAATCCCCAGGGCTACGGCCAATATGACCAGGATCACGGCAATATACAGCACCACAAAGGCGATCGTGATGAGGGCAAAATAACCCAGCTCCTCCCACTTTGGCAAAGCGTTTTTGTCCAGAGCCGGGGCCGTCATTTGCACCGCCTCGCTGTCTACAGCGTCGGTCAGCGCCAACACGGCCAGGTCAAATCCTTCCGTCCGCACCCGAACGTCAAAATAGAGCAGGGTGACGCAGGTGAGCTGTAGTGGCAGGTAAATCAGGTTGAGCAGCAAGCTGATAACCTGTTGAATCAGGGTAGATGTGGTGGCATCCACGCTGCTACCAAGAACGCTGTTCACGACAAAAACGGACAGAATGGCTGGACCAGTAACGACCAGCTGGCCGAAGATGCCCAACAGCAGCATAAAACCGATGAGCCACCAGAGTCGCCGACGGGCAAGCTCCCAGGCCCGCTGAATCGCCTGGAGGGGGGTACGCTGTTCCAGCACGACCACTGGTGCCACCAGCGGCAACACCACCAGGCCAAAAAAGAAGATCATCCCCAGCCCGGTAAACCAGCCCAAACAGGGCACAATAACCCACCAAATAAACAGGGCAATGATGAAGAAGATGGCGGCAAAAGTGGCTAATAGCAGGGTAAATCCAGAACGGCCGATTTTTCGATAAGCCTGCAATAGGCCAATTTTGTGGCCTAAATAGTTCTCGGCGACGGCTTTGGTCATGGCTGCCGTGGCTAGCTGCACCAGCAGTAGCGTCACCAAACGGCCGATCCAAACGCCCGGGTTGTTGCCGAACCCGCTGGATTCAAAAAATTGCAGCCAAAAGTCTGCCACAGAGGCCGTCGGATCAAAGCCAAACTCTGGTGTGGGGGCCAACCACAGGCCAATCATGTTTACGATTGTTGCTGGAATTTGAGCAATGGCCACGATGCCCACAAAGATTAGAAAGTTGTTGCGATAAAGCCGAATGGCCCGATCCAACAGTTGGGACATGCTTAAGGGTTGCAGGTTATTGGTAAGTGCAGTCATAGGGGGAATCTTTTGGGTGGTAGAAAGGGTTGGCAAATGATGGCATAGCGAAAATTATACCTTAAAGATTTGCCAAACCATAACGGCGCAGGCCTGCCTGGAACTGCTTTGCGCCGCCGTGTGACGGATGGCGCACGGCCGTATGTTTCAGGCCCCATTTGGCCAAACCCGTAGCCGCTTTTTTCCCAACGGCGATGAGCGTTGTATCAGGGAATATCTTGAGG